>JACRCS010000548.1 GCA_016218905.1 Deltaproteobacteria bacterium | reverse complement strand
TCCTCTACAACTTCGGGTACCTCGTGGCGCTGGCGGCGGTCTTCCTCCCGCTGGCAGTCGGCCGGATGCACCGGCGCCTGATCCGCTGAGGAGGCCGGACGGTGGGTATCGAGTGCAACGACCTCGTCATCCGGAGCTGGGGGGAGCTCTGCGAGCGGCTCTACGACGAGTCGTGGCAGGAGGACCTGCGGCGCTTCCGTTCGAACTTCGCCTTCCGCGGCGTTTCCGACGCGCGCTATCGCCTCCGGACGAGCCTCATGCGGCTCCACGGGAGCCTGCCGCAGATCGAGTACCACCTACTCCGGAACTTCAAGAAGTACGCCCAGCTCGGCGGGCCCGAGGCGCTCTCGGACTGGCGGTGGCTCACGCTGGCGCAGCACCACGGCCTCCCCACGCGGCTCCTGGACTGGACCTACTCGCCCTTCATCGCGATGCACTTCGCCACCTCGCGGATGGAGAAGTTCGACCGCGACGGGGCCATCTGGCACGTGGACTTCGTCCGCGCCCACCGTTTCTTGCCGCAGCGGCTCCAGGAACTCCTCGCCGAGACCCAGGCGAACGCCTTCACCATCGACATGCTGGAGAAGATCGTCCCCACACTGAAGGACTTCGACAAGGCGTCGCGGAACGGCTTCGTCATGTTCTTCGAGCCGCCGTCCATCGACGCCCGCATCGTCAACCAGTTCGCCCTCTTCTCCATCATGCCGAGCGCCACGGCCACCCTCGCCGACTGGCTGACCGGCCACCCCGAGCTCTTCCGGCGGATCATCATCCCGAAGGAGCTCAAGTGGGAGATCCGCGACAAACTCGATCAGGCGAACATCACGGAGCGGATGCTCTTTCCCGGGCTCGACGGACTCGCCTTGTGGCTGAAGAGACACTACAGCCCGCGGGACGTGCCGCACGAAGAGGCCGATACGCGCGAAGGGGGCGAGATTGACGCTTCCCGGCCTCTGAGGTAATTTTTATAGTTTCCATGCAGCCCCCCAAGAAGGACCCACGATGATCGCCCGCACCCTTGTATCAAAGCGCATCCTCTTCTTCGCCACGGCGCTCCTCCTCGCTGCACTGGCCCTCTCCGGCTGCCGCCGCGTCCCCTCCTCGCAGGAAGAGCGAGGCGCGCCGGCCACGGCTCCCGGACCCGTCGCGGAGTCGGCACCGCCGCCGCTGCCCCCCACTTCCAAGCAGGTCGCCGACCTGAGCACCGCGGTCATCCGCGTCGCCAAGCAGAACATCCCCGCCGTGGTCCACATCGACGTGACGGAGCGGCAGGAGGTGGAGAACCCCTTCTCGTTCTTCGGGAACGACCCGCTCCTGCGCCGGTTCTTCGGCATGCCGGAGCAGCCCCGGAAGTTCCGCCGAGAGGTGAGGGGCCTCGGGACGGGGATGGTGATGGACGCACAGGGGCACATCCTCACCAACAATCACGTGGTCGCCGGCGCCACGAAGATCCAGGTCCTGCTGGCGAGCGGCCGGTCCTACCCGGCGAAGGTCCTCGGCACCGATCCCAAGACCGACCTCGCCGTCCTCGAGATCCCCGCCAAGGAGCCGCTTCCCCACGTCACCTTCGGCAACTCGGATCAGGTGGAGGTGGGCGAGTGGGTCGTCGCCATCGGGCACCCCAGGGGACTCGACCAGACCGTGACCCAAGGGATCATCAGCGCGAAGCACCGGCGGGGGATCACGGACCCGTCGAGCTATGAAGACTTCCTCCAGACCGACGCCGCCATCAACCCGGGCAACAGCGGAGGCCCCCTGCTCGACCTCTATGGCCGCGTAATCGGCGTCAACGCCGCGATCGCCAGCCAATCGGGCGGCTCCGAGGGGATCGGCTTCGCGATCCCGAGCAACATGGCGCTCCACATCGCCCGCCAGATCACCAGCCGGGGAAAGGTGGAGCGCGGGTGGCTGGGCGTGAGCATCCAGGACGTCACTGCGGAGAACGCGAAGGAGCTGGGGCTGAGCGTCTTGCAGGGCGCGCTCGTGGCGGACGTCGTCAAGGACGGCCCCGCCGCCCGGGCGGGCATCCGAAAGGGAGACGTGGTCGTCTCGTACGGCGGCCTGGAGATCCGGGACTCGGGAGGGCTCCGGAACGCGGTCGCGAACACGCCCGTCGGCCAGGCGACGAAGATCACCCTGCTGCGGGACGGCAAGCGCTACGATCTCACCGTCCAGGCGGGAGACTCACAGCGGGCGAGCCAGCTCCTCGCCTCGACGGCCCGGGAGAGGTTCGGCGCCACGGTCCGGGCGGTCACTCCGCGAGAGGCCGAGCGTTATGGGCTCGACGCGCAGCAAGGGGTCGTGATCACCGCGCTCGAGCCCCGCGGCCCGCTGGCCGCGGCGGGGCTGGAGGTCGGCGACCTGATCCTCCAAATCCAGGGCGAGCCCCTGGAGAACGCCGACGCCTTTGCCGAGCTCGCCGCCTCTGTGCAGCGCGGCCAGCGGCTGGTCCTCTTCGTCGTCGACCACCGCACCGGCAACAGCGGGCAGGTGCAGGTGACGGCGAAGTAGCGGTTAGGCATAGGGAGCGGGCCGCCCTTTCACATTTGAATAGCTCGCTTGCAACCCTGGAAGAATGCGGGCGGCCGACGAACCGACGACAGCTCCCCCTGGGCACGCCCAGATGAAGGTGCTCGTGGAGCGGGATCACCTCAGGATGAGGGTGCCCACACCGATCAACACGATCGCCATCCCCAGCACGGTCCGCGGCCGGAGCCCCTCCTGGTTCTTCAGGAGGAAGTAGCTCGCGGGAGTCACGAGGATCGGAGTCGACATGGTGATGAGGTTCGTCACCCCCACGGGGATCGTCGACATGGCCGCGATCATCGAGACCTGGGCCGAGATCGTGATGAGCCCGATCAAGCCGTAGAGCGTGAGCGCGCGGCGGGGCGCCCGCGCGACCTCGCCCCAGAGGTCTCGCCCCTTGGCTGTCGCCAGGACCTGCGCGGCCATTCCCACTGCCGCGCCCAATACTCCGCCCAGGATCGGCTCGTTCCACCGCCGCACGGCTGCGCCCCGGAGAACGTTGGCGACGGCGTAGGAGGAGGCACTCAGCAGGGCCACGACGGCTCCGGAGTGGAGGACCGTCCTCCGCCCCGCGGCCAGGGCCTGCCTCCACCCGCTCCCCCGGCTCGACTCCGCAGCCGGTTCCGCCACGTAGCTCACCAGGTAGAGCCCGGTCAGCGTCACCGCCACGGCGCCGAGGTCGAGGAGCCGCAGGCGCTCTCCCAGGAAGATCCATGCGATCACGACGGTGAAGAGCGGATTCGTGATCTGGAAGGCGCTGGCCCGCGCCGCGCCGAGGCGGGCCACCGTGGCGAAGAAGAACCAGCGGCCGAGGTAGGTGGAGAAGACGCCGGAGACGAGGAAGAGCGCGACCGCCCAGGCCTCGATGGCCAGGGGGCTGTGGCCGGAGGCGACCTGAAGCCCGAAGAACCCGACCCCCACGACCACGTTGGAGAAGGCGGCGACGGTCACCCCGACGTCCAGGTCCATGGACCCGGAGGCGACCTTGGTCACCAGGAGGTTCGCCGAGTAGAGCACCAGGGCCAGGAGCGCAAGGGCGAAGCCCACCGCGTCACCCTCCCGCGGGACGGGAGCGCGCCCCGGACCGCGCCCCCACCTCCGTCACTCGCCCGATAGGGGGGTGAGGGTGGGAAGGCATGGAGGCGACCGTGAAGAGGGGGACGGCGACCATGAACCGACGAAATGCAACGCCGGTGCCAACGTCGTCTCCCCGCCCGCCGGAGGCCACGACGGCACCGACGGAGATCCCCCTTGCAAGTTTGCAAGGTGTGCGTCCGCTTCGGCCTCGTCGGCCTCGACGTCTGAGCAGGACTGGGAGCCGCCCCTCCCGAAGCTCCCCGAAGAAGAGGCGAAGGCGCAGAAGATCGTCTCGGCCGAGGGGGGAGGGTCGAGCGGCTCGAAGAGCTCGCGCCGGTCGTGGCGTCGGCGCTGGCGACCGACCGGCCGACTGTGATAGACGTCATCGCGACCAAGGACGAGCTCCAGAACCCCGGGTTTCTGAAGGGGAGCGAGTAGGGGCGGGTCATCGCCCGAGGCTGCGTCTCGACGGGGCGAAAGGGGACGTAACTGAAATCCTGCAATTCGCCTCGGCCGAAGCGAGAAAAGCGATATTTCAGTTACGTGTCCGCGTGAGGCCCCGAGAAGGTCCTGGCCGCCCACGCCGGGCTGGAGCGACTCGGAAGGGCGAAAGGGAGCAACTGAAATCATGCAATTCGGCTCGGCCGAAGCGAAAAAAGCGGCATTTCAGAAGCTCCTCTACGAAAGGGCCAATAACAACAATAATGGCACTCTCCAGTAGGTTTTGCCTAAAATAGGTTTCGCTGTAGCAGGAGCATAAGCTAGCGGATTGTGCCCGGGAGGGATTGGATCAACTAGCTCCCTCTTTATGGTAGCTGCACCACTTGCCATCTTGGCTCGATGCAGGGGACCCCGCAGTGGAGCCACGACGGGATCGGCTCATCTGGGGGAGATCGACGTCCAGGGTGTGCAGGAGGGAAAACAGGGGCTTCCGATGGAGGACGTCGGGCCGTACAATATCTCCTGCCTTTCAATGGGCAGGAGCCCCCCTAACAGATTCCGCCAACAAACGCGAGGGGACTCCACTTCTCTTACCTCGCGTATCTCAAACCAAATGAGATTTCCATCAGATTTCCATCGCTTTGCGCATCCGCGCTCAGTCACTAAAGATCTCTCCGGACTCGCCCCAAGTAACGCCTGATGGAAATATTTCTACTAGGCCAGTTACTGCAATGCGCAGGTATCTCTCGGGGCCCGAATCGGCATTTAGTTCAGGTAGCAGAGCCTCCTTAAACCTCGATAGAATCAGTTGATCATCTCGCGTCTTTGCCTTTGGTTCAGTCTCGATGCGCGTAGTCACTTTCGCCCTCCTTGCTTCAAATTGACCATCGGCTGCAAGCTCAAACTCGAAGCAGAATTCTTTGTTTCGCAGCGCTATCTCGATATAGGCCATTTGGTTTTTGGGTAGCGTTACCCTAAAATCAACTCCGCCAACTTCGTCGCGTCCACTTACACTAGTTGCTGATCTCTCAAAGAACCTAACATGATGAACGGGTGACACACCTTCGTTTCGAATAGAAGCTTCATGTGGCAACTCCTGGGCGGGGCAGCTTAATGAAAACAGCACGACCGAAACCAACCAAGAAGCTCTAGTCCATCCAACCCCTATGATTGCCCATTGTATCACACTGCGCATCACATCGCCTCCAAGCCTGTTTGGGGGTAACGTGTAGCCCCTTCGGTGCTCGTACCCTATTTGTCCAAAGACACAATACCCAGGTTGGTGAGTGGATTGCCATCTACCGGAGTTTATGATGTGGAAGCGTGCATAGGGCATGAAAAGTGGGAGGGGCCACCAAGAGTCAGCCCCCACCGTGTGGATGGTATGGAATCTGCTCCAACCCATCCTATTAGAATAAACGAC
>JACRCS010000556.1 GCA_016218905.1 Deltaproteobacteria bacterium | reverse complement strand
TCGCCATCTGGCCGCTCACGACGCGCGTCTCCACCTCCCGGGCTCCCAGGAAGCCGGCGAGCTCGCGGGCGAGGAGGGCCTCCACCTCGCGGATGAAGTCCGTGCCCTGGTAGTAGTAGACCTCTGCGTCGCAGAAGGCCTCCACCTCCTTGTGCTCGGCGTACCGGAAGGCCGGGTCCGCGATGGAGGCGAGCCGCGCCGCCGGTGAGGCGGTCATCTCCGAGGGGATCAGGTTGACGCACTCCCGCTGGCGCCAGCTTGCGTTCTCGACCGTGCGCCGGAGGTGCCGGAGGCAAAGCGCGCGTGGATCTCCCTTCGGCGGGAGCGGCGGCCCCGCAGGTAGGCAGTGGACGAGCACCGGTCGGGCCTCCGGCGGCGCGTCGCTCCGGAGGTGATATTCGACGATCACGGCCTCGAGGAGCTTGCCCCGGACCTCCACCGTCACCCGGTCGTCCCAGACGAGGTCGCTGTCGACGTAGGCGAGCGCGATGGACCGGAGGCGGTGCTCGCCGGTGCGCCGGGAGGCGAGACCTTCGCCTTCCCACACCCAGAAGGGCACGCGCGTTCCGCTCGTGATCCACCCAACCTGCTTCTCCCCCCGGTAGACGCGGTTCCCCGCCCGCGCGACGCCGTCGCCGAGGAGCGCGACGGGCTGGAGGAGCCGAGGGAGGTCGGCGCGAAGCGAGTAGTCCCGGTAGAAGATCCGGGCGAAGGCGGCCTGCTGCCGAGCCAGGGGCTCGCGCCCGACGTACGCTCCCTTTCGGGGCGAGAGGCTGACGGCGGTCTTCGCGAGCGGCAGAGCGAAGATTGGGATCTCGCGTCCCTCGGGGTCGGCCCCGAGCTCGTGGCCGTAGAGGGGAAGGCCCGCCTCGAGGCGCAGGGTGTAGCGCGCGCCGAGCCCCGCGGGCGAGGCTCCGCCGGCGAGGAGGCGGTCCCAGACGGTCTCCGCGGCGCGGGCGTCGAGGAACATCTCGAAGCAGACGGGCTCCCCGGTGTAGCCCGTGCGCGAGAGCCGGACGGGCGCTCCCTCGATCACGACCGTGCTCATCTCGTTTCGAAGCGGCTCCGGGAGGCGCCCGGAGGTGATCGCCCCCTTCAGGAGCTCGCGGGAGCCGGGGCCCTGGAGGGCGAACATCGCGAGCTCCCGCGTCGCGTCGGTGAGCGACGTCTCGGGAAAGCGCGGCAGATACCGGAGGAGGTGTTCCCGGTCCTTCTCCCGGGTTGCCGCGTTCACGACCAGAAGGTACTCCTCCTCTCCCAGCCGGTAGAGATAGGCGTCGTCCACCGCGCCGCCCGTTTCGGTCGGCAGGAACGTGTACTGCCCCTGATAGCGCTCGATCTCCAGGGCCTCGGCGTGATTCGTGAGCACGTGCTGCAGAAACCGGAGCGCGCCGGAGCCGCTGATGAGGAAGCGGCCCATGTGGGAGATGTCGAAGAGGCCCGCACCGCCTCGGGTGGCGAGGTGCTCCCGCACGATCCCGTCGGGGTAGGAGAGCGGCATCTCCCAGCCGCCGAAGGGGATGAACTTCGCCCCGAGGGCCTGGTGCCGGCTGAAGAGGGGGGTCCGGAGGAGATCGGGCAAGGGGCACTCCTTCCGCGGCTACTCGGGGGTGGGCCTCCAGCGGAGCTTCGGCTGCCGGGCCGCGCGCGCCTGGTCGAGGCGGCGCACCGGGGTGGTGACCGGCGCCTCTCGGAGGCGCTCGGAACCGGCCTCGATCTCCTCGGCGATCCGGATCATCGCGTCGCAGAAGGCGTCGAGCGTCTCCTTGGACTCGGTCTCCGTCGGCTCGATCATGAGCGCCTCCTCCACGATGAGCGGAAAGTACGTCGTGGGGGCGTAGAAGCCGAGGTCGAGGAGGCGCTTCGCGATCTCGCCGGCACCGGCCCCGAGCCGCTTCTGCCGCCGGGCCGAGAGCACGCACTCGTGGAAGCAGCGGCCGGAGGAGGCGCGCTCATAATGGCCGTCGAGGCGCGCGAGCACGTAGTTCGCGTTCAGGACCGCGTTCTCGGAGACCTCTCGGAGGCCCTTCGGGCCGAGCGTCCGAAGGTAGGCGTAGGCGCGAACGCAGGTCCCGAAGTTTCCCCAGAAGGCCTGGAGCTTGCCGACGGAGTGCGGGCGGTCCCAGTCGAGCCCGTAGCCCGCATCGGTCGCCCGGACGACCGGCACCGGAAGGAAGGGTGCGAGCGGGGCCTTCACCCCGACCGGCCCCGCCCCGGGTCCCCCGCCGCCGTGAGGCGTCGAGAACGTCTTGTGCAGGTTGAAGTGGCAGAGGTCGAAGCCGAGGTCGCCCGGCCGCACCCGGCCGAGGAGTGCGTTCAGGTTGGCGCCGTCCAGGTACACGAGCGTCCCCTTCGCGTGGCAGAGCTCGGTCGCCTCCGCGATCCTCGTCTCGAAGAGCCCGAGGGTGTCGGGCTGCGTCACCATGAGGCAGGCGACGTCGTCCCCGAGGCTTCGCTCCACCTCGCCGAGGTCGAGGAGCCCGTCGTCGCCCGACTTGAGCTGCACGACCGAGTAGCCCGCGAGCGCCGTCGAGGCCGGGTTCGTCCCGTGGGCCGAGTCGGGGATGAGGACCTTGTTCCGGCCCTCGCCCCGGCAGGCGTGGTAGGCGCGCACCATCTGGACCCCGGCGAGCTCCCCCTGAGCGCCGGCCGCGGGCTGGAGCGAGACCTCGTCCATGCCGGAGATCTCGGCGAGCTCCCGGGCGAGCTCGAAGAGGAGCGCGAGCGCTCCCTGGGCGGCGGCCTCCGGCGCGAGCGGGTGGAGGGCCGCGAAACCGGGGAGGCGGGCGGCGTCCTCGTTCACCTTCGGGTTGTACTTCATCGTGCAGGAGCCGAGCGGATAGAAGTGCGTGTCCACCCCAAAGTTCAGCTGCGAGAGGCGCGTGTAGTGGCGCACGACGTCGGGCTCGGAGACCTCGGGCAGGGCCGGCGGCTCGCGGCGCAGCTGCGCTTCGGGGAGGAGGCGCGCCGGGTCCGTCTCGGGCACGTCGAACGGGGGCAACGAGTACGCCGTCCGGCCGGGACTCGAGAGCTCGAAGATCAGGCGGTCGTAGCCACGCGTCATCGTGAGCCTCTGCCCCTCTTCCATGGGCCGAGCGCCCGGCGCAGCGCTTCCGCGTACCGGTCGATCTCCTCCCTCGTCCTCTTCTCGGTGACGGCCACGAGGAGGCAGTCGCGTTGCTGGGGCGCGAACCGGCCGAGCGGAACGCCGGCCAGGATCTTCTCTTCGAGGAGCCGCTGGGCGACCTCCTCCGGGTCGCGCGGGAGCCGGAGCGTGAACTCCTTGAAGAAGGGTGCCGGGAAGCGAAGCTCCACTCCCGGAACCTTCGTGAGCGCCTCCGCGGCGTAGTGCGCCTTCGCCGTCGAGAGCTCGCCGACCCGGCGAAGGCCCTCCTTCCCCAGCACGGCGCAGTAGATCGTCGCCCGTAGCGCGCAGAGGGCCACGTCGGTGCAGATGTTCGAGGTCGCCTTCTCGCGCCGGATGTGCTGCTCCCGGGTCTGGAGGGTGAGGACGAAGCCCCTGCGACCCTCGACGTCCACCGTCTCGCCGACGAGCCGGCCCGGCAGGCGGCGAACGAGCGCTTCCCGAGCGGCCAGGACGCCGAGGTAGGGTCCGCCGTACGCGAGCGGGATCCCCAGCCCCTGGCCGTCGCCGGCGACGAGATCCGCCCCGAAGGCGCCCGGGGGCGCCAAAAGACCAAGGTTCACGGGATCGGTCACGACGATCAGGAGCGCGCCGGCCCGGTGGGCCGACTCCGCCGCGGCCCCGAGGTCCTCGAGGCAGCCGAAGAAGTTCGGGTGCTGGACGACCAGCGCCGCCTCGTCCGGAAGAGGAGCGCCGGTTTCCGGCACCGTCACGCCACCCTCGAGCGGGACCTCCCGGCAGGCTACGCCCGCCCCGCTGCCGTAGGTCTCCACCACCTTCCGGTAGAGCGGGTTCACCCCGGCCGAGAGCGCGACGCCGGCCCTTCCGGTCGCCGCCCGGGCGAGGAGCACGGCCTCGGCGAGGGCGGACGCCCCGTCGTAGAGCGACGCGTTGGCGACGTCCATCGCCGTGAGCTCGGCGATCATCGTCTGGTATTCGAAGACGGCCCGCAGCGTCCCCTGGCTCGCTTCCGGCTGATAGGGCGTGTAGGCCGTAGCGAACTCGCCCCGGGAGACGAGATGATCGACGACGCTCGGGATCGCGTGGTCGTAGGCGCCGGCGCCGAGAAAGGAGGCGTACTCGTCGGCGTCCGCGTTCGCTCCGGCGAGCCGGGCGAGGTGGCGCAGCAGGTCCGGCTCCGAGAGGGGAGGAGGGAGGTCGAGGTCGCGCGTCAGGCGCGCCGCGGCCGGAATGGCCTCGAAGAGCTCGTCGAGCGAGGAGGCGCCGATCGCGTCGAGCATCCGCCTCTGCTCGGACGGCGTGTTCGGGATGTAGCGCACGAGCTACTCCGCCGAGAGCCGCTCGTACTCGTCGGGCCCCAGGAGGGAATCGAGCTCCCTCGGGTCCTCGGGCGCGAGGAGGATCATCCAGCCGCGGCCGTACGGGTCCTGGTTCACGAGCTCGGGGCTTCCCCCGAGCGCCTCGTTCACCTCGACCACCTCCCCCGAGAGCGGCGCGAAGAGCTCCGACACGGCCTTGACCGATTCGACCTCCCCGAAGGGCGCGCCGGCCCGAAGCTTCGCTCCGGGGCTCGGGAGGGCCACGAACACCACGTCCCCGAGCTTCTCCTGCGCGTGATCGGTGATGCCGACCCGAACGCGATCCCCCTCCGCCCGGGTCCACTCGTGCTCCCGGGTGTACCGGAGGTCAGCCGGAACCTTGGCCATGCGGTGCTCCTTTTCCTTCCGGGGGCGCGAGCTCGCCCCTACTGCGACCGGCATACTAGCCGCGCGGGCCCCCAAGGCAAGAGACGGCTCCCCCGCGTCTCGCGCTTCCCCCGGGACGGAGCGGGAGCCGCCGTCCGGACTCGCCCGCGGGGGAGGAGCGGCTATGCTGACGCGCAGGGAGCTTATCGCCTCGGAACTCGAATCTCGTACCCAGAACGAAAGGGGCAGGAAATGGGGCTACTCTCTCTGCTTTTCAGAGACCCGATTGCGTTCCTCATCCTCGCCGGGTTCCTGTTGTATTCGGTCATCGCGCACGAGGTCGCCCACGGCGCGGTGGCACTCTGGTTCGGAGACGATACGGCGAGGAGATCCGGGCGCCTCTCGCTGAACCCTCTGCCGCATCTAGACCCGATCGGGATGCTCGCCCTCCTCTTGATCGGGTTCGGCTGGGCTAAGCCCGTACCTGTCAGCTACTACAGGCTATCCGGGGCACGAGTGGGCCTGGTGGCGGTCGCCTTGGCCGGGTGCGTGGTGAACTTCCTGATCGCGACCGTAGCGATCTCCGTCCTCCAGTTGCAGATCGTGCCGGCCGGCTCCACCCTCGGGCCGGTGCTGGGGCTCGTCGCGCGGATCAACATCATGCTGGCAGTCTTCAACTTGATCCCGATCCCGCCGCTCGACGGGTCGAAGGTCCTCATGGGCTTCCTTCCGCCTCAGGCACAGGCTTCGCTGGCGAGACTCGAGCCCTATGGTTTCTTCATCTTGATAATTCTTCTATTCACCGGGTTGCTCGACCCTCTCATCCGGGCCTCCCAGCGCGCTGCCGTGAGCCTGATAGGCGCGCTCGTGGGGGGAGTGGGGTAGGGGAGCAGTTGGAACGGGGCCCCCCCCCTGATTCGCCGCCGTTCGGTCTGCCTGGCAGTCATGCGCGAACGAGCACGGGACACTAGCACTGCTTGACGATGATCTCTTCCGCCACGAGCAGGCCGGTCTGCTCTACGCCTCTCACCGCGACAGAACACCCCTTCTTCAGCGTGGTCAGTGACTTCAGGGGGCCGCGCCCCTCCTGGATGACCGTGGTGTCCCCGACGATGATCGGGCGCTCGCTCACGATCACGGTCCCTGAACCGTCCGGGGCCCTCGTCACCACTCCGTTGAGCTCCACCACTTCACCGTGGTGGCTGTGCCAAAGGGTTCCTCTTCCTTGTCCGTCCTCGCCCCGGTCGGCCAGGACGTCCGCCGCGACGAACAGACTCAAAGCCGCCAAAACCGCTGCGATGTACCGCATGCGCGCACCTCCCGTCTCGGGTTGCTTCCGCCCCACCGGAAGGTAAGAAGGGGCGAGAGGCCGTGCAACCGGAGAGACAGTCGCTGCAAGGCTTCAGTGAGCCCGCTGTCCCGCATCATCCTGTAACGGTCCCTAGGTTCCATGCTATGTTCCGTCCTCGTTTGAGGACGCTTTCTTGCTGGCGTTCAGCCGACTCGATGCCGGTCTGCCTCTCCGAGCTCTTGACCCCGCGTCGAACCCCGTGATACCGCATCACTCGCGCCATTCGAAGGCCATTCCGCGCGGACTCCACGCGCCGACACGAAGGAGGTAGCCCCATGAAGAGCTGGCCCGCCCGATTCGCCGCCCTTGCCGCCGCGCTCCTTTTCGCCGCCAACGGGGCGAACGCCGCTCCCAAGCAGCCCGTCGTGCGCGTCGGGGTCATCGCGGAGCTTACAGGCGACATGCCCGCGGTCGGGGCTTCCTGCAGGAACGCGGCCGAAATGGCGGTCAAAGAAATCAACGACGCGGGCGGGCTCCAGGTGGGCAAGCAGAAGGTGAAGATAGAGCTCTACGTGGAGGACAACGGAGGCAAAGCCGATCAGGCTGCCGCCGCGGCCCAGAAGCTGATCACTCAGCAAGAGGTCGTCGCGATCATCGGACCCAACGCGAGCCGCTATGCGATCCCCGCCTCCGAGATCGCCGAGAGCTCCCAGACGGTGCTGATCACGCCGTGGTCGACGAACCCGAAGGCGACGCTCGACGCGACAACCAACAAACCGAAGAAGTACGTTTTTCGGGCCTGCTTCATCGATCCTTTCCAGGGCGGGGTGCTCGCGAAGTTCGCCCTTCAGAAGCTGAAGGCGAAGAAGGCTGCCGTCCTCTACGACGTCGCGTCCGACTACAACAAGGGCATCGCGGAGGTCTTCAAACAGGCGTACGAGAAGAACGGCGGCAAGGTAGTCGCGTTCGAGACATACACGACCAACGACAAGGACTTCTCGGCCCAGCTGACGAAGATCAAGAACGCGAACCCCGACATCATCTTCCTCCCGAACTACTACAGCGAGGTGCCGCTTCAGGTCCAGCAGGCACACCGGCTCGGGATCAAGCAGCCGTTCATCGGCAGCGACTCCTGGGGAAGCCAGGAGCTCCTGAAGCTGGCGGGCGCCGACGTCGAGGGCTACTACTTCAGCACCCACTACGCTCCGGACAGCGCCACGCCGACCGCCAAGAAGTTCATCGAGCGCTATCAGAAGGCGTACGGCGGCGTGCCCGACGACGTGGCCGCCCTCACCTACGACGCCTTCGGGCTCCTCTGGACGGCGCTCAAGAACGCCGGGAAGTCCGACCGGGAATCGGTTCGCAACGCCCTCGCTGTCGTGCCGAACTACGAGGGCGTCACCGGCAAAATGCAGTTCAAGCAGGGCTCCGGTGACCCGATCAAGAGCGCGGTCATCCTGCAGATCAAGAACGGGAAGTTCGTGTACTTCGCGAACGCCGCGCCTTGAGGGGCAGCTGTTAGAGGTTAGCTATTAGCTATTAGGAGAACGAACTTGGTTGGAGACGTGTTTGAGCTCCCAACTGCTAACGGCTAATAGCTAATGGCTGAATACCTGCTCCAACAGGCCCTCAACGCGCTCCAGCTCGGGAGCATCTACGCGCTGATCGCGTTGGGCTACACGATGGTCTACGGGATCCTGACCATGATCAACTTCGCCCACGGCGACGTGTTCATGGTCGGGGCCTTCTTCTGCTTCCTGGCGGCCTCGTTGTTGGGCCTTTCCTTCGTGCCGGTGCTCCTTCTGGCCATGGCCGGCGCGGCGTTCCTGGGGGCGGCCATCGAGCGGCTGGCGTACAAGCCGCTTCGTCAGGCGCCCCGCGTCTCCGCGATCATTACGGCGCTCGGCGTAGGGATCTTCCTCGAGAACTTCACGCTGGCGCTGGCGCCCTACCCCAAGAACATCCCCCGGCTGCTGGAGGCCGAGACCTGGAGTTTCGGCGGCGTCTCGCTCTCGGGGCTCCAGGTGATGATCATCGTCCTCTCCGTCGCGCTGATGGTGCTGCTGGACATCTTCGTCCAGCGCACCAAGGTGGGCATGGCGATGCGGGCGATCTCCTGGGACAAGACCTACGTGCCGCTCATGGGCGTACCGGTGAACCTGGTCATCTCGATCACCTTCGCGATCGGCGCCGGGCTCGCCGGCGCGGCCGGCACCCTGTACGGGCTCGCGTACCCGGTCATCGACCCGTACATGGGCATCATGGTCGGCTGGAAGGCGTTCATCTCGGCGGTCGTCGGCGGGATCGGCAACATCCGGGGGGCGATGATCGGCGCGTTCATCCTCGGCGGCCTCGAGATCCTCGTGGCCGCCTTCCTCCCGTCGACGTACCGGGACTTCGTGGCGTTCACCCTCCTCTTGGTGCTGCTGATCGCTCGGCCCTACGGCATCCTGGGGCGGCCGCGGCCGCAGAAGATCTAATGCGGCGCGTCCTCCTCCCGCTTCTGGTCCTGGCCGGTTTCGCCCTCTCGGTCGCGATCCCCCGATATGAGCTCGTCGACAAGTACGTTCAGCTCGTGCTCATGTACGTCGGGATCAACGTGATCCTCGCCGCGAGCCTGAACCTCGTCAACGGCTACATGGGCGAGTTCTCGGTCGGGCACGCGGGCTTCATGGCGGTTGGCGCCTATACGGCATCGCTCCTGACGGTCAAGGTCTTCCCGGTCGCCTGGGGGCCCTGGGTCTTTCCGCTGGCGGTCGCGGCCGGAGGGCTCGTCGCTGCGCTCTTCGGTCTGCTCGTCGCGATCCCCTCGTTCAAGACGCGAGGGGATTACCTCGCCCTCGTCACCCTCGCGTTCCTGATGATCGTCAAGTCCCTGATCGAGAACATCGACGTGATCGGCGGGCCCAGGGGCCTGCTCGGGATGAAGAAGCTCACGACGCTCCCGTGGACCTTCGCCTGGGTCGCCCTCACCCTCTGGATCCTGCGGAACTTCGTCTACTCGAAGTACGGCCGAGGGGTCCTTGCGATCCGGGAGGACGAGACCGCGAGCGAGCTGATGAGCGTGCGAACCCGCCGGGTGAAGTTCCTCGCCTTCTCGCTCTCGTCGTTCTTCGCCGGAGTCGGGGGAGGCCTCTTCGCCCACGTGCTCCAGTTCATCAGCCCCCGAGTCTTCGACATCGTGAAGTCGACCGACATCTTGATCATGGTCTATCTCGGAGGGACTGCCTCGCTCGCCGGCTCGGTGCTCGGGGCCACCCTCTACACCGTTCTCCTCGAAGTGCTGCGGCCGACGGCGGTCGCCGCCGCCTTCTCGTGGCTTCCGGAAGCGACCTACGACTGGCTGTGGCAGCACGTGTTTCAGGGGCTCGGGACCTGGAGGATGGTCCTCATGCCGCTCCTGCTGGTCCTCGTGATGCTCTTCCGGCCCCGCGGGATCCTGGGGATGCGGGAGTTCCCGCTCCTGGTCCCGGCGGAGGAGCGCCGGCCGGGCGCCCAGTGGCTGGCGCGCAAGGGAACCCCTGAATGAACGGAGCGGACGCGCCCCTTTTGCGGATCGAGAAGGTGAGCCACTGGTTCGGTGGGCTCTGCGCCGTCAGCGAACTGTCGCTCTCCCTGAAGTCGGGGGAGCTCCACGGCCTGATCGGACCGAACGGCGCCGGCAAGACCACCGTCTTCAATCTCGTCAGCGGCGTCTACCGGGCTACTCAGGGGAGCATCCGCTTACAGGGGACGGAGCTCGTCGGGAAGCCGGCCCACGAGATCAGCGGGCTCGGGATCGCCCGAACCTTCCAGAACATCCGCCTCTTCAAGGACCTCTCGGTCCTCGACAACGTGCGGATCGCCTACTACACGCAAGTGCGCTACCGCCCCTTGGCGGCGCTCTTCCACGCCGGCCGCTACCGGGCCGAAGAGCGGCGGATCATGAACGAGGCGATGGAGCTCCTCTGCGCCTTCAACCTCGAAAAGCTCGCCGACGAGCCGTCGAAGAACCTCCCTTACGGTCAGCAGCGGCGCCTCGAGATCGCCCGGGCGCTCGCGGCCAATCCGCGGCTGCTCCTCCTCGACGAGCCGGCGGCCGGCATGAACCCCAACGAGATCGGCCGGCTGATGGAGTTCATCGGCTCGATCCGGGAGAAGTTCGGGCTGACGATCCTCCTGATCGAGCACCAGATGCGGCTCGTGATGGGCATCTGCGAGCGGATCACCGTGCTCGACTTCGGAGCGACCATCGCCGAAGGGAGGCCCGACGAGATCCGGAGCCACCCGAAGGTGCTCGAGGCGTACCTCGGCGAGGAGGTGCCTACGGAATGACGTTCCACGTTCCACGTTCTGCGTTCCGCGTAGGACAGCCGTGGTGATGAGCTCGGGCGAAGTGATGTTGTCCGTCTCCGGGCTGTCGGTCTCCTACGACCGGATCCAGGCCGTGCGGGAGGTGTCGTTCGACATCCGGCGGGGGGAGATCGTCACGCTCGTCGGGGCGAACGGGGCGGGCAAGACGTCGATCCTGCGGGCGATCTCGGGGCTCATTCCGTACAAGGGGAGCGTGCGCTTCGAGGGGCAGGACTTGCGAAAGCTCCCGCCGGAGAAGATCGTCGCCCGGGGCATCGCCCAGGTGCCGGAGGGGCGGGGCATCTTCGGGAATCTGACGGTAGGGGAGAACCTGGCGCTCGCCACCTGGCAGCGCCGGGACAAGGAGGAGGTCGCCAGGGACTACGAGCGCGTCTTCTCGATCTTTCCGCGGCTGGCCGAGCGGCGGCAGCAGCAAGGCGGCACGCTCTCAGGGGGAGAGCAGCAGATGCTCGCGGTGGCGCGAGCGCTGATGAGCCGGGGGCGGCTGATGCTCCTCGACGAGCCGTCGATGGGGCTCTCGCCGCTCCTCGTCCGCGACATCTTCGCGGTCCTCGCGGAGATCAACCGGGCCGGGACGACGCTCCTCCTCGTCGAGCAGAACGCCCACCTGGCGCTCAAGATCGCGACGAGCGCCCACGTCCTCGAGACCGGCTCCGTGGTGCTCTCCGGGACGGGACGAGACCTCCTGGGCGACCCCAAGGTGAACGAGGCGTACCTGGGGGGCTGAGGGCGGGCTTTGTCCGGTGGACGGAATGGTCATCGACCGGACAAAGTTTCCAGGGGATAGCGAAAGCAGAAGAGGTTGCGACCCTCGACGAGCCGCAACCCCTGGGTTTTTGATTGGCGGGAAAATCCGTCAGGCCCTTGGTGCACCCACCGGGATCGGGTGGAGGCGAGGGGAACCGGGCGCGTCGGAGGGATACGAGGGGACGCTCTCCCCGCTCGCTCATCCAAAAGGTGACGAGGTAGGGACCTCGACCCGCCGCTCGTCGAGCCGTTTTTCGAGCGCTTCCGCACATCCCTACCCTCTTGCCTTTTCGTCGGACATCCCTCGCTACGTGCCCGCCCGATCGAGCGGCTCACCGAGACCGCGCTCACGCCGCAGAGCCGCCTCAGCCTGTGTCATTCGGGTCCTTCACGCATCGCCCGAAGAGACTCGCCTCCCGCACTCCCGTCGAAAAGGTAACTAAGGTAGGGATGTCCCGTCCCTCCCCCGCCCGCGATGAGCCGCAGCGGGGTGGTTAGATCGCGCTACGTCTGGCTCGTACGGCCGGTACGAGCCGCGTCGAAACACTTAGACGAGGTACTCGCGGAACTCAGGCGAAAATGGGAACTCGAAATAGAGGCCATAGTTGGGCCCGTCTTGGGGACGGCGGATCAGCAAGGCTCGGCGCGAATTCTACTCCCGCGCCTGCGAGCAGGAGGCAATCGATGGCGAATTGGCGAGGGTGACTGGCTGCACTCAGCCCTCGGTGTGGGAAGCCATTCGGCAAAGCGCGGAAAGAGCAACGATGAGCCCATGAAACCTTGCAGCGAGTCCGGATCTGTGCGGCGCCGGTGACGCGGCAGGTCGTCTAGCTCGGTCCTTGGACGAGGGTACGCAACTCAGCCAGGAGGGAGGGGATCTCCTGAGTGGCTGTGTTCCACACGACTTCCGTATTGATCTCGAAGTAGCCGTGGATGAGCCGATTGCGCATGCCGACGATGGCGCCCCACGGTACTGCGGGCGAGCTCTCCCGGAGACGGAGAGAGACCTTCGACGCCGCCTCTCCCATCACTTCGATGCCTCGCAGCACCGCGAAGAGGAGCATCCGGTCGCAGTCCAGGTCCTCACGCCGACGGTCCGCGACGAACTGGCTCACCGTCTCAGCGGCCTCGATCATGTGGAGCAGCCGTACCCGATCGTCAGGCTGCATACTGGACTTCCGCCGCCCGCAGCACCTCGTCGCGGAAATGGCGGGAGAGGTCTTGCGGCGTACGGAGGTCCACGGCGCGGCCTCCAAGAAGGGCCGAAAGCTCCGCCTCCATGCCAACGAGCGCGAGGAGGCCCGGAACGTGCTCGGCCTCGAATTCCACCAGCAGGTCCACATCGCTGTCCGGGCGGCTCGATCCCTTAAGGGTGGACCCGAAGAGCGAGAGCCGGCGTATGTGGTGGCGGCTGCAGAAGTCGGCCAACACCGCTTCGTCCAACGGGAGTGCCGGGTGCATCGTTCGCCCCTCCTCGCAGCAGGCTGAAGTCCCCTCGGGCAATGGTCCCAGGGCCGCTGCTCGACGTCGATCGGCTGTCGCGCCGAGTCGAACGCTACCATTGTACCCGATGTCCTGGGCGGTTCGCTTCTCCGCTTGCAGGAGAGATGGTCCGTGCTCTCTCGCGCCTGCGGACTCCCGCAGCCGCGGGATACGGGCGTCGTGCCCCCGGCCTGCGCGGGTGGGCTCGGTGGGATGGACCGGATGGCCAGCGGGGCTTCGTAAAACCGCCGACCCCGAAGCGTGTGTCGCGTTCTGGTCAGTTCTTGCCTGCTACTCAGCCCCTGCGTGGCCGAACCGCGCTGATTCGCCACCGTTCGGCCTGCTGGGAATCATGCGCGAATGAGCCGCACGGGCATAGCACTGCGGCGAGGGCGACTGGCTGCACTCCGCCCTCGGTGTGGGAAGCCATTTGGCAAAGCGCGGAAAGAGCAACGATGAGCCTATGAAACCTTGCAGCGTCCGAGTCCCGATCCCTGCTCCCGCAGGAGAGCCTCGGCCGCCGCCATGGCCTCCCGGGGTCCCCTCGCCGTTGACCTTCAGCCGCTGCCTGAGCTGGTTCGCCTTTCCGAGCCAGATCGTGTCCGTGACGTGCGTCTCAACCGCGCGGACGACGAGGTCGGGCCGCCCGCCCAGCATCGGCTCGCACGAGACGCCGACGGAGAAGCCCTCCGCCGCGGCGAGGCGGAAGGCCGCTAGGGCCCAGCACAGCCTTACCGATGTCGCACCGCAGGAGCTCAGAGGTCTTGAAGTGAAGCGTCAGCCCCCTGGCGTCACGGTAGTACCGTTCGACGGAGTAGTCCCGGGTGTACCCGTGCCCGCCCAGGACCTGCGAAGGTGGACGTCTCTGCACCCGACCCACCGTACTCGGCAGGGACGCCCAGCCCGAGAAAGCCGGAGCCGGCAAGTTCCCGGATGGCCTCCCAGGGGAAGACCCCCTCCCGATCCACCTGTCCGGCACGCGGCCGGACGGTCTTCTCGACAATCTTTGCGACCGTCTGCGCTACCAGCCGCTGCTCTTCGGATGCGTACAGCTCCATGGGCTCTCCTGGCTGCCTGTCGTGAGATCTGGTGGGGGGACGGCTCGAGGCTGCTGCCATCCGGCGCAGCCCCGAGACCGCTACTTCTGCTCCTTCTTGTCCTCCTCGGCTTGGCGTTTCCGAGGTTCGGCCTCTACCTGCTTGGTCTGGGACTTGACCGGCTCGCCTTCCGCCACCTTCTTCTGTGACATGCACCCGCAGCCGCAATGCTCCATCGCTCTCACCTCCCTTCCGTCAGTGTATGCGAGCAGCGACAGCCGGGACTGCCGCACTTCGCCATGATCTCGTCCACGGCCTCGTCCGATCCGGCTTCGGCCCTCAGCAGCTCCCGGACGATCGGGCGGAGCTCCCTCTGGGCCTGCTTCCTGCCCTCGTGAAGGCGGCTCTTGACCTTCGCGAGTGGAAGGCCCAGGGCGTCCCCGATCTCCGCCTCGGAGCACCCGGCGAGGTAGCGCAGAGCCAACACTTCCCTGCTCGCGGCCGAGACGCCCGCCAGGGCCCTCCACGCGATGTCGCAGAGCTCCATCCGCCGGAGCCTCCCGGCAGCCGCGGGATCGGGATGGTCCGCTCCGGCGTCCAGCGGCTCCATGGGCAGCCGACGGCGGCGCACCGCCATCAGGCAGACGTTCGTCGCAACCTGGCGCAGCCAGGGCAGGAACCTCTCGGGCTCGCGCAGGTCCTTCAGGTCCCGATGGACCTGGACGAAGACCTCCTGGGACAGGTCTTCCGCCTCGGCGCCCTGTCCCACATGGCTGAGGCAGATCGCGTAGACCACGCCTCGGGACTGGACGACCAGGTTCCTGAACGCCGCGACGTCTCCTCGCGCGGCCTGTTCAATCGTCGCAAGCTCCATCTCTCGCTCCCTCGTCTGCATAGGTGCGTTCACGTCTCGGGAAGTTGGGTCCCTCGTCGCACGTGCTGCAACTTTTCTTCGCTGACCGCTTGGTCTGGAGATCGCCAGGAGGGCTCTCAGGTCTGACCAGAAGTCGGGACGGCATCCCCGCTTGCACTGGTGCAGGGTGTACCGCCGAGTTCGACGCGATCGCCGGGGGATGTCTTCTGCCGCTCGCCGGTGGGTCAGGTGGGCAGGGTAGGATCAGCCTGGGAGAGGACGGAAGTCCCGTTCGGAACAGGCTTCCCGCCGCACGCCCCGGAGGAGGAACGGAGAGGGTGGCTCGTCTTTCGTCGGGTGCACCCTGCGGGCGAACGCGGAGAAGTGGTGGTGAACCGACGGATCGCACCGTCTGTCATCCGGCTTCGTCTGGTGGGCCTCCGGGGGAGGGATTTAGCAACGGTTCTCGAGACCGCGCTGGCCGCTGTTTCGGGCGACTTGGAACAGGGCGCCCTGGTGACGGTGAACCGACGCTCGATCCGAGTACACCGGCTGAAACGGAATACGTAGGGCTGGTCAAGCGGCCCCTACGAGGAAAGGGATCGCCGACGTTGCAAGGTTTCATAGCTTAGTATCGGACTTTGGGACGCTGCAAAGGTTGCTAAGGTTCCGAATACGCCGACGCAAGAGGGGCCGGCTAAGGGGCGTCGGCAGGATGGCGGCGCAGGAGAGTCCGACGAGGAGCTCCTCCAGGTCCGCCGTTGCCGCCTTCCCGCCGGCCACGAACTCCACGCCGAAGTCGATGTCCAGCGTCCGGAGGGGATAGCGGATCCCGAAGACATCTCCGTACACGGACATGACCCAGCTCCCGACAAGCATCGAGGTCTCGAAGAAGCCGACTCCGTCGAGCGTGCGTAGGAGCTCTGTGACCTGACCGGGAAAGGTGCCGTCGCCGTCAGCGCGAAGGACCATCTCAGGGCGCTACGACCCCGAGCAGCTTCTCCAGGTACGCGATCCGCTTGCGGAGCTGCCGGATTTCCTGCTCGTAGCGCCGCCGCTGGTTGAGCCGCTTTGCGACTGCCTCTGCATCCGTTGCTCACGCCTTCCACCGGATTTGAAGAGCGGTCGCCGCCGTCCCGCCTCGTCTGGCTCGGTATCGGAATGTGGCGCCCAGCTAGGGTTTCGACGGGCTGTCGTCTTCGTTCGTACCGCCTGATATTGGGCCTTGTCGCCGAGTAGATGGACAGGAAGATGGACAAAGATGGCCCGGCGAGAAAGCCCGCCCCGCCTGTGGCGGCGCACAGAGAAGCTCAGCCGTTCGGTTCCGGGTCGCTTTGCCTTCGTCGCCCAGACCGGCAGGATCCGGTGAAGCGATCGCGATCCACACGAGCGCGCGAGCCGGGCACCCGTGTCGATCACTCGGCCCAAGGACCGCCTGCCGACCATGTTCCGTCGGAGACGATTCCGGCCGCGGCGTCGACAAAGAGAGGCAGCAGAAACTCCGCTAGCCTGCCGACGACTTCCGTGAGCGCGGTCGCATCCTCCTGGACGCCGATGCGGGCAAGGAAGGCCCTCCACTGCCGGCCTTTCGCCGGATCGGAGGCGAACTCCTCGGTTAAGGCGAGCGACGCTTCCGCAGGAATGGAGGTCCGGCGGCGCTCAAAGGTCGCGACGAGGGCGGTGGCGAGCGTTCTTCGATCGAACGAGAACTGCCGGGCCAGAATCAGGAGGTCGTAGAAGTCCTTCATTCGGCTGTTGGCCATGCCGAGGGCGACCAGGGCCTGCGCCTTCTCCGCGATCACCGTCTCGGGCGGGTACGCGCGCAGGTGGGGCGCCGGCATCGGGAGAATCGTGGGATAGTCGATCTCGCGCACGCCGGGGCTCACCGCGTCTCCAAAGCCGACGTCGAGTTGAACGGGGCATCTCGCGGCCTCGAGCCGGCCCACGAGGTTGATGCGAAAGCCCCCGTACTCCTGCGCTTCACGAATCTCCTCCCCGCGAACAGAAATCGGGTCGAACTCCAACCCGTCGTCCGGACACGGGACGGCACAGACCTTCCGGAACACCTCGATCAGCCGGCCCGCTGAGGCCTCGCCGAAGCCGAGGAGGTCGATATCGCGGGTGGCACGGTGGGGAGCGTCGGACCAGAGGGAGAAGAGCATCGCCCCTTTGAGGACGAAGTCTGCGGCCGAATCGGTGCGTCCGAGGCGGTAGAGGAATCGCTCGAGCCCGTAGCGCGTCAGGAGGAGTTGGAAGTCCTCGCCGCGCTCGCGGGCGAGAGCCAGCAGACGCGCCCGGGCAGATGCAGCCGGGTTCGAAGCCAAGCTAGAGCACCGCTTCCAGGTACGGGCGCATCACGTTGGACACCCTGCAGATCTTCGCGAAGCGCCAGAGCTCGTCTACCGTTCCCTTCCGCTGGCGCAGGTAGTCTTGCAGCGCTTCGAGGGCGACATCGAGTCCGATCTTGTTCCGGTACTTGAAGCAGTCCACGACCGTCTTGGCCGGCCCGTACACTCTCACGGGCACCTGATCGATGACGTGGACTTCGTAGCCAGCGGAGAGGGCCTCGGCCGAGAAGCGGACGACGCGCACCGGGAGGTCGAGCCTCGGCTTGCGCGACTTTCGATCGAGAGCCAGCCACACCTCGTGGGGAGTCTGCGTCGTGAGCTCGTGGAAACGAAGCGCCGAGAGCAGGCACACGACCCCCGAGGGCACCCGCTTGGCGACTTCCGCGAGCGTCGCGAACTCGCCGGCCGAGCGCTCCGGAAGACAGTAGAGGCCCCTCTGCAGCCGCTCGATGCCGCCCTTGCGGCATAGGCGCTGGAGGTAGACGCGCGGGATTCCGACCGCGTCGAGATCGCGGGGCCGCAGAACCCCGGCTTTCCGGGTGAGCTCGATGACTCGCTCTTCAAGAGGGTTGGTCATGCCCAGAATGGTGTTACGAAACGTCGGCACTTGTCAAGATTAGCCGACATTCCGGAACAAAGCACGAAGGTGCGTAAACGCAGCCAAGAGCCTAGGAAGTCGACCAAGGCCACCTATACGGCTCTTCCTCGGACTTATCGTCCAGAATCGAGTACGGGCTCGGCACCAAGGGGTCCAGGCGGTCAGCTTGGCGCACGGCCCACCCGAGCCACTCGGCAAGCTCCGATTCCGGAGGGATGGCGCCGTCGCGCTCGAGGGCGGCTGCCTTGACCGCCTCGACATACACTGGCGAAGCGCCTGACTTGTGATCCAGTCGTTCGAGTCCTTGAAGAGCCGGGCCACCCTCTTTCTCTCGAGCCGGCTCCGCTTTTGCTTCTCGGCCAGGGCGGGGCGAGCTTCCCTGTCCCGGGAACGGCGGATCGGCAACGCTCGGCGCGAGTTCTACGTCCGCGCCTGCGAGCAGGCGGCAATCGATGACGGAATTGGCGGGGCTGACTACCCGCACTCAGCCCTCGGTCTGTGAAGCCATTCGGCAGGGAAGGCGCGGAAGGAGCAGCAATGAAACCTATGAAACCTTGCAGCGTCCCCGACTCCTTCCCCAGGATCACTGTCGACCCCGAGCAGATGAACGGTCAGCCGTGCATCCGAGGGATGGCGGCTCACGGTACGGCGCGTCCTCGAAGCAATGGCCACGTATCCCGACCGTGCTGAACTGCTCGCCGAGTATCCCGAACTGGAGGAAGAAGATCTCCGGCAAGCTCTCTCGTTTGCCGCTGACAACCTGGACGACGCGTTGCTGTTCCGGGAAGTTGCGGCCTGATGAAGCTGATGCTCGACCAGGGGCTACCGCGGTCCGCGGCGGCGCTCCTGCGAGAGAAAGGCCACGATGCCGTGCATGTGGCCGAGATCGGCCTGGCGGCGGCAACTGACGCGGAAATCCTCGCGGAGGCGGAATCTCAGAGGAAGAGTTTGACCCACGAAAGCGCGAAGCGACGGGCGACTTCTTCCTTCGCATCACGCAACGCTGCGCGTTCCTTCTGTGTGACGTTTGGGGTCATGGCTTACCTGGCCAGAGCTACGGAGCAGCCGAGGACACCCGCCGAAGGTGCGCAAATGATACTCGGGGCGGAAGAGAAGGGCCGGCCGCGGCCACGCCGTGCGAGCGGGCCGCGGCAGTCATGTCGAGAGTGGCGGAAGTGGATGGGAATCGAACCCACCGAAGACGTTGCTCACGCCTTCCACCGGATCTGAAGAGCGGTCGCCGCCGTCCCGGCTCGTCTGCCCCGATACCGTAGAGTCGCGTGCAGCTTGGGTTTCCCAGGGCTCCTCGTCCCCGTCCGTACCGCCTGACATCGGGCAATGTCGCCCAGTGGATGGACAGAAAGATGGACAAAGATGGCCCAGGGAGGTGCCGACTA
>JACRCS010000534.1 GCA_016218905.1 Deltaproteobacteria bacterium | reverse complement strand
CCTTGACCTGGTCGAAGCTCTGCTGGGCGGGCGCTTTTCGCTCGGTGAGCTTGATGATGTGGTAGCCGTACGGGGTCTCCACCACGTCGCTCACCTGGCCCGGCTTCAGCGCGAAGGCGGCCGTCGAGAAGGCCGGTATCATCTGCTCCTTGGCGAAGAAGCCGAGGTCCCCGCCCCGAGTGGCGGAACCGGGATCCTGCGAGTTCTCTTTCGCGAGCGTGACGAAGTCCTCCCCCTTGGCCGCGCGAGCCTGGAGCTCCTTCGCCTTGGCGTAGGCCTTCGACCGGTCCTCCTGCTTGGCGGCGGGCGGCACCTGCAGGAGGATGTGGCTTGCCCGGACCTGTTCCGGCGACGTGAACTTCGCCTTGTTCTCGCCGTAGAACTTCTTCGCCTGCTCCTCCGTGACCTTGACGCCGGGAAGGATCTGCGACTTCACGTACTCCTGGATGGAGATCCGCTTCATCAGCATCGCCTTCAGGTCCTTCTCGGTCGTGGAGGTCTGTTTGAGGCGCTCCTGGAAGGCCTGCGGGCTCGGGGCCTGCTTCTTGAGCTGCTCGAGGCCCTCGTCGGCCCGCTTCTTCAAGTCCTTCACCGGGTGCTTGAGGCTGAGCTGGTAGAGGAGTTCGCCCTGGACGAGCCGCTTTACGATCTCGGGGCGCAGCTTGGCCTCGTCCGGCGCAGGGCTCCCCGCGGCCTTGGCGTTCTGCTGGAGCTCGCGCACGATCCTCTCGACGTCGGAGCGTGGGATGGCCGTTCCGTTCACCGTCGCGACGGGTCCACCGGCCGAGCTCTTCCCGGCGGCCGGCGCCTGCGGCTGCTTCTCCGCGCCCGACGCGGACGACGCGGACGACGCGGACGACGCGAGACTGCAAAGGACGAAGACCGCACACCCAAGAGCGGCTCGGAAGGACTTCGATGCTCTCATGGATCACACCTTGAAGGGGGGAGCTGGAAGGGTGCGAACTTACCAGCAAGGGCGCCGAGCGGTCAAACCCTACTTCGGCCGCGCCGCCCTGCGGCCCCGGCCGAAGGTTAAGGTTGAGGTTAAGGTTAAGGTTAAGGTTAAGGTTAAGGAGCTTCCTCAACCCTGCCCTTCCTCAACCCGCTCAACCTCAACCTCAACCTCAACCTCAACCTGCTCTTCCCCATGGGGTATAATCCGCCTCCCCGAGAACGCGACACCAGCCGAGGTTCCGCATGATCGACAGACTCGTGGCCGCCTGCGTCCTCTTCGGCGAACGAGTGCTCAGTCCGGCGCTCCTGCTCCTGGTCGCCACGAAGGCGGCGACGATCCTCCTCGTACTCGTCCTCGCGTCGGTGGCGACGAGGCTCACCGGGAAGGCGGTGGGCAGGCTCCTCGCCCCGAGGCTCGGCGCGCCGGGGTTCGAAGAGAAGCTCGCGCGTTCGAAGACTCTGATTCCGCTGCTGCGCTCCATGGCCCGCTACGTCATCTACTTCGTGGCGGGTGTGGCGATCCTCCAGCAGGTGGGAATCGACGCCACCGCGGTCCTCGCCAGCGCGGGAGTCGTCGGGATCGCCGTCGGCTTCGGCGCCCAGACCCTCGTCAAGGACTTGATCAGCGGGTTCTTCCTCCTTTTCGAGGGACTCATCGCGGTCGGGGACGTCATCACCGTCGGAGCGCACACCGGCGAGGTCGAAGCCATCGGGATCCGCACCACGCAGCTCCGAAAGCTCAACGGGGAGCTGTGGATGATCCCCAACGGCGAGATCTCCCACTTCGGGCAGCTCAGACGGGGTTACGGGCGAGCGGCCGTGAACGTGCCGATGCCGTACGAGCTCGACTCGGAGGCCCTCCTCCGGACCATCGAGGACGCCGCGCTCGAGTGGGCCCGCGCCAACGAGGGCCTCGCGCTCGAACGGCCCCAGGTCGAGGGACCGATCGACCTCGCCCCGGCCTGCACCGCCCGCGTCTCCGTCAAGGTTCCGCCCGGGCAGCAGGCGCCGGCGGAGCAGAGTCTCCGGCGGGCGCTCAAGCGGGCACTGGACGCCGCAGGCATCCCGCCCCCCTACCCCCGCCAGGTCTCGTACGTCCACCCGCGGCAGGAGGGCTCGCCGGAGGGATCGCCCCAGGGGGAATCGAAGGGCGCCGCCGCCGGGGAGCGATGACGAGCCCTCCCCCCAAGGAGTTCCTCGAGGAGCTCTACCGCCGCCACCACCGGCTCGAGAACCTCGCGCCCGACCCGCTCCTCTTCGCCCGCGGCTTCGCGGACATCCGGGACGGCGAAGTGGCCGGCCTGGTCGCGGCCGCCTTCGCCTACGGAAGGGTAGAAGCGATCATGGCGGCGCTCGGCCGCATCTTCGAGCTCTTCAGGGAGCGACCGCGGGCCTTCCTGGAGCGGGCGTCGCCTTCCGACCTCCTCGAGCGCTCCAGGGGCTTCTACTACCGTTTCCAGAAAGACCGCGACCTGGCCGTGTTTCTCCTGCTCCTAGCGCGGGCCGTGGAGCGCTTCGGGAGCCTGGTGGAGCTCTTCCGCCGGGGCGACCAGGGAGGAGGGATCGGCCCTGCGCTCGCCGCCTTCGCGGACGGTATCCTCTCGGGCGATCCCCGGCCGCTCCTTCGCACACGCTCTTTGCCCGCGGACCATCCCGTCCGTCACCTCCTCTCCTCGCCGGCCAAGGGCGGGGCGGCCAAACGGCTCTGTCTCTTCCTGCGTTGGATGTGCCGGAAAGACTGTCTCGACCCCGGCTACTGGCAGGGAGCTGTCGACCCGGCCCGCCTCGCGGTCCCGCTGGACACCCACGTCGCCCGGGTGGGGCGGGAGCTCGCCCTCACCCGCCGCAGCGCCGCGGACTGGCGGACGGCGTGCGAGATCACTGCCGCCCTTCGGGCCTACGACCCGGCCGACCCGGTGCGGTACGACTTCAGTCTCTTTCGGTACGGAATGCGCGGCCGGTAGGTCCGTCCTTTGTTCCAATCATTCCAATCATGGGACCTATGGGACCTATGGGACCTATGAGAGTTATGGGAGTTATGGGAGTTATGGGAGTTATGGGATCGATGAAGCCGCGCAACTCGACACTCCAAGCTTCGTGGCTAGACTCGCGCCGGATCCTCGCCCCCTGCGCTCCTGCGGCTCGATGGCGTACGAGCAATTAGCTTTGGGGAGTTTCTTCTCCTAACCGCTAACCTCTAAGAT
>JACRCS010000547.1 GCA_016218905.1 Deltaproteobacteria bacterium | reverse complement strand
CTCGCGAGCCAGTTCACGAGCCAGGTCGTTGCCACATCCTGCCTCGCGGCGCCCGCGACCCTCTGGGACTTCGGCGACGGCAGCACCTCGACCGAGCCGAATCCATCCCACACCTACGCGGCGCCGGGCACCTACTCCTGGACGCTGACGGTGACCGCGGACGACAAGACCTGCACGCGCTCAGGTACCGTCGACGCGCTTGGCTCTTCCACTGAGGGGGCATCGTCCCTCGTCGTCCCGATCGTCCTGTCCAGCCACGGTGCCGGCGACGCGCTCTACGTCTCCGAGATGACACTGACGAACCGGGGGTCGGCCGACGCGACGATCACCTTCTCCTACACGCCCTCGTTCGGGGGCGGAGGTGGCCTCGCCTCCGACACGCTCGGGGCGGGCCGCCAGAAGACCGTCCCCGACGCGCTGGCCTACCTCCGGGCGCTGAACGGCGCCATCGCGCCTGAATCCGGGGACCGCGGCGGGACGCTTCGGGTCGGCATCGCCGGTCTCGTGACGGAAGACGACGTGTCGATCGCCGTTCGGACGAAGTCTCCGTCCGGCGGCGGCTGGGCCGGCGTGGCCTACCGCGCGATTCCGGTCTCGAGGGCGCTCACCGGAACGTCGTACCTCTGCGGTCTTCGGCAGGACGGACGCGACCGCTCGAACGTGGCGGTCCTGAACGCCGGTTCGGACGCGAGCGGGCCGATCACGCTCCGGATGACGGTGATCTCGGGCGATCCGGCGGCACCGATGGCCCAGGCGCTTCCCGACGTGACGCTCTCGCCCGGAGGATTCACGCAGTATTCGGGGATCCTGGCGACGGCTGGCGTCGCGAACGGAATGGTGCGTGTCGAACGAATCGCCGGGAGCGCTCCCTACTACGCGTACGGCGTGATCAACGACCAGGTCACCTCCGACGGCTCCTTCGTGCCGCCCTCGACATCGGCCGATCTCTCCGGGGTGGCCCGGTTGACGGTCCCCGTCATCGTCGAGACGGCCGCGTACGCGAGCGAGCTGATCCTCACGAACTTCTCGGCGACGCCCCGGAGTCTTCGGTTCACGTACGTCGCGGGCGCCGTCGCGGGCGGCTCGGCGACCTTCAGCCTCGACGTCGGACCCTCGGAGCAGAGGATCGTTCCCGACCTCGTCGAGTACCTGCGCTCTCGGGGCACGGCGGGGATCGGTTCGTCGGGCCCGGACTTCGTCGGGACTCTCTTTGCGAGCGTCGCCTCGGGCGATGCCGCGGGCCTCTTTCTCGGGGCCCGGACGTCGACGCGGGGCAGCAGCCGGTACGGTGTCTTCTCCGGCGCTGTGCCGTTCGGGAAGGCGGCCGTGAGCGAGGCCTGGGTATACGGCCTCCAGCAGACCACCGAGAGTCGGACGAACCTTGCGCTCGTCAACACGGGCGAGCTCGGCGACGCCACCGACAGCCTGCGGGTAGAGCTCTTCGACGGCGAGTCGGGCGCGAAGGTCGGGACCGTCGAGGGAGACGCGACGACTCTCGAGGCGCGTGGTTTCACGCAGCTCGGGAGCGTCCTCGCCACCCACGCCCCGGGCACCTCTAACGCGTATGCGCGGATCACCCGGACGTCGGGGAACAACCCCTTCATCGCCTACTCGGTCGTCAACGATGGTGCGCACCCCGGCGAGCGGACGGGTGACGGGGCGTTCGTCGGGATGGACGCCGTGGGGACCGATCCCTTCCCCCAGGCGTTCGGCGTCTTCGCCGCTTTCGCGCCGGAATTCCAGCCGTTCTGGACGAGCCTGGGGCTCGACTACCCGGGCTACCTGATCTGGGCGGGCGCCCGGATGAAGGAGCTGGGCGCCACCTGGAGCCGCAGCAACCTCCAGCTCGTCTGGGACCTCGTCGAGCCCGTCACAGGCGGCGGCTTCGACTGGACCGCGAGCCGGGGCGGCGAAGAGGTCTTCGCCGGAGCCGCAGCCGGTGGTGTCCAGTACCTCGCCGTCTTCCACGAGGGAAGCGGGCCGACGAGAATGCCCAGCCAGCCCACCCTTCGCAATCCGCTGGACGACCTTCCTGCCTACACACGGTTCGTCCAGGCCGCCGTGGAACGCTATGACGGCGACGGGACCGACGATGCCCCCGGCGGGATCGTCATCAAGCACTGGCAGGTCGGGAACGAGACCGGCATCTGGACGAACACAGGCCGGAGCAATGCCGAGTACGTCCGCTGGTTCGAGGCAACGGAGGCGGCGATCCACCGGGCAGACCCGGAGGCACGGGTCGCCCTCATCGCCTCGACCGACGGGAGCAGCATGGATCCCCTCCACTCCGAAGTGATCACGACCCTGGCGGCGGACGGCGTCCGCTTCGACGTGGTCGATCTCCATCACTGGGGAACGGCGAGCCTCGCCAGCAGCCGGATGGACGCGGTGCCGGCCTACAGGAGCCTGCTTTCGAGCGTCGGCGCCGGCGACACCGAGCTCTGGTCGTGCGAGCACGGCACGTACGTGGGAACGCCCGTACAGCAACCCGGGCAGTGCTCGCCGACCTGTCCGACGAACCAGGTCTGCACCCCCTTCAAGACCTGCGTTCCCCGCTGCACGAGCGACGCCTCGTGCCCGGCCGCTCTCCCTCGCTGCGAGACGAGCACCGGCCTCTGCACGCAAGTCACGCCCGACCAGAGCCGCGCGGACCAGGCTCGCTCGCTCCTCTACCGGTACGTCGTGAACCGGGCGCTCGGCGTGAAGCGGATCCTCTGGAACAACCTTGCGGCGTGGCGCTGCTTCGGCGGCGGGTGCGGCTCCTACTACGACCGGCTCGGTCTCGTGGCGGACGGGTACGGTCCCGGCGAGACCCTTGCCGATGCGGGAAAGCCGAGGCCCGCCTTCCACTCCTACCGGATGCTCGCGGCCCGAACGGACGCTCCCGTCGCCGAGTCGCTCGGCGAGGTCGAGACCGGCGACCCGTCGCTCCACGTCTTCCTCTATCGGACGCGCGGGAGCGGCAAGCAAGGGCTCGTCGCGTGGACCGATCAGGCGAAGACGGCCGTCATCGACTTCGCCGCCCCGCGGGCTGAAGTGACGAGCCTCGTCACGGACGACCTCGGCACTCCTCTATCCCATCAGGTCCTCGCCACCTCGAGCGGGAAGCTGTCCGTGCCGCTCGATCCCGACCCGGTCTGGATCGCCGAGCCAGACGAGTAGGCGCGCCGAAGGGCACCCCCCTACTCGTACCTCAGCGCCTCGATCGGGTCGAGGAGCGCGGCGCGACGCGCCGGGAAGTAGCCGAAGACGACGCCGATGAGCGCCGAGAAGACGAACGAGAGGAGGTTGATCCAGAGGTTTGGAAGGAACGGTACCTGGATCAGCTTCGCGGCGACGACGGAGACGGCGTTTGCGCCGAGGATCCCGACCAGGCCTCCGAACGAGGAGAGAACGACGGCCTCGATCAGGAACTGGAGGAGAACCTCGTTCTCGACCGCGCCGATCGCGAGGCGGATCCCGATCTCGCGGGTCCGCTCCGTCACAGAGACGAGCATGATGTTCATGATCCCGATGCCGCCGACGAGGAGGCTGATCGCCGCAACGGCCCCGAGGAGCATCGTCATCACCTTGATCGTCCCGGAGAGAGTCTCGGTGATCTGCTTCGTGTCGATGACGTTGAAGTTGTCATCCTCGTTCCCGGCGATGCTCCGCCGCTCGCGCATCAGGGCCTTGATAGCCTCGGCGGCCGTAGCGAGCGACGCGCTCGCCTTCACGGACACCAGCAGGGTCGTGACGTCTTCGTTCCCCCGCACCCGCCTCTGCACCGTTCTGAGAGGCATGACGACGACGTCGTCCGAGTCCATGCCGAAGGCTCCCTGCCCCTTCGCCTTCAGGAGGCCGATGACCTCGCAGGCAAAGCGCTTCACGCGGACCTCGCTCCCCACCGGGTTCGCCTTCCCGAAGAGCTCCTTGCGCACCGTCTCGCCGATGACGCACACCGCCCGGCCCGCGCGTTCCTCGGCGTCGTTGAAGACGCGCCCCGAGGCGAGGGTCCAGTTGCCGACCGAGAACCAGACTCCCGTTGTGCCTGTCACGTTCGTCGACCAGTTCTCGGCTTGGTAGACGACCGTGACGCTCGAGCCGGCCGTCGGCGCCACGGCCGCGACCGAGCCGACCTGGCTCCCGATCGCCTCCGCGTCGGCGACGGCGAAGCTCGGCGCCCCAGCGGAATCGCGCCCCGGCCCGAGACGTTGCCCGGGCCGCACCACCAGGAGATTGCTGCCGAGGCTCGAGATCTGATCCCTGACCGACTGCGTCGCCCCGTCGCCGAGCGTCACCATGACGACGACGGCCGAAACGCCGATGACGACGCCGAGGATCGTCAGGAACGAGCGGAGCGCGTTCCGCCGGATGGCGCGCACCGCGAGGAGGAGGCTGTTCATGAGCATCAGTGCGTCCCTCCGTTATTCGTATCCGAGTCGACGAGGCCGTCCACGAAATGGACGACGCGCCGGGCGTACCGGGCCATCTCGAGCTCGTGCGTGACCACGAGGACCGTGATCCCCTTCTCGGCGTTCAGAGCGACGAGCAGCTCCATGATCTCGCGGCTCCGCTGCGTGTCGAGGTTTCCCGTCGGCTCGTCGGCCAGGAGGAGAGCGGGGCGGGTGACGAGGGCCCGCGCGATGGCGACGCGCTGCTGCTGCCCGCCCGAGAGCTCGGCCGGAGTGTGCGTCTCCCATCCGGTCAGTCCGACGGACGCGATCGCCGCGAGCGCGGCCTTCCGCCGGGCCGGACCCTTCTCGCCCCGGTAGACGAGCGGAAGCTCGACGTACTCGATCGCCGAGGTGCGGGCGAGGAGGTTGAACCCCTGGAAGACGAAGCCGAGGTAGTGGCGCCGGATGAGCGCGCGCTGGCGCCGCGCGAGCTTCTCGACGTGGACGCCGCGGAAGAGGTACGCCCCGTCCGTCGGCGCGTCGAGGCAGCCGAGGATGTTCATCATCGTCGACTTGCCCGACCCGCTCGGCCCCATGACCGCCACGAACTCCCCCTCCTCGATCGTCAGGTCGATTCCCTTGAGCGCGAGGAGAGCCGCCGGCCCCTGACCGTAGACCTTCGTGACGCCTCGGAGCTCGATCAGCGGGCTCCGGGCGCTTCCGGTTGCGGGCGCGGGTTCGGAGCTCACGACGGCCCCCCGCCGCTCTCGGTGACGACGGCCATCCCCTCCCTGAGCGCGCTCCCCGTCGCCTCGGTGAGGCTTCCGTCACTCGCGCCGGCGGTGACCGGGACCGCCACGAGCTTCCCGCCCTCGAGGACCCACACCTTCTGCGCGGAACCCTTCCCGTTCCCGTTCCCATTCGACTTCTTCGCGTCACTGCCCGGCGGGCGCGGAATGAGGCTCCCGACGATGCCGCCGCTGCTCTTCGGCGTTTCGGCCGCCTCGGCGGGCGCGAAACGGAGCGCCGCGTTCGGGACGAGAAGGACGTTCTTCCGCTCCACGGTCGTGATCTCGGCCGTTGCCGTCATCCCGGGCCGTAGGCTCAGGTCGTCGTTCCCGACGGTCAGGATCGTCTTGTACGAGACGACGCCGTCCTTCGTCTGCGAGCCGTAGCCGACACGCGTGATCTCCGCGGGGTACTTTCGGCTCGCGTACGCGTCCACCGTGAACGTCGCCGCCTGCCCGGCCTTCACCTGCCCGACGTCGGCCTCGTCCACGTCGACCTGCAGCTCCATCTCGGCGAGGTCCTCCGCCAGGGTGAAGAGGACCGGCGCCGTGAACGACGCCGCCACCGTCTGGCCCGGCTCGACCTTCCGCGAGAGGACGACGCCGTCGATCGGCGAGCGGATGGTGGTGTTGCGCAGATCGATCTCCGCGCGCGTGAGGTCGGCCTCGGCCTTCTGCACCGCGGCTTCGGCGGTTCGAATCTCGGCGCGCGCGACATCGAGCGCGGTCACGGTCGCTTGATAATCGTCCTCGGCGATTCCGCCTTGTGCGAGCAGACCTCGCGCGCGAGTCTCCTGCCGTCGTACGTCTTTCTCGCGCGCACGCGCGCTCTCGACGTTCGCCTGCGCGAGCGCGACGTTCGCACGCGCTTGTTCGACCGCAGTGCGATATTGCGAGGATTCGATCGTCGCGAGCGTTT
>JACRCS010000551.1 GCA_016218905.1 Deltaproteobacteria bacterium | reverse complement strand
GCCGCGAACGCCTGGGGGGTCTCGTCCTCCTCGCCTTCAGTACCGTCCTGCTCGCCGGACGCGCTTCCGCCCAGCCGGCCTCGGATCTCCCGCGACACACGGCTTCGGCGGAGGTCTCGCTCCTGGGCATCGACGTGGTGGTGACCGACAAGGAGGGCCGGCCCGTCCACGGCCTCGCCGCCGGGGACTTCGAGGTTCGCCACGGCGGTCGAATTGTCCCGATCACGAATTTCCTCGAGGAGCGAGAGGTGGAGACGCCTCTCGACCCGGACGAGCTCGCGGAAAGCGAGACGGAAGAGGAGTCGCCGGCGGCGGATCTGGCGGCCCAGCGGCCGGGTCGACACATCGTCGTCTTCGTCGACCGCCTGTTCCTCCCGGAGCTCGACCTGAGGACCCGCGTCTTCGGGGCCCTGAAGGAGTTCCTCGCTCGGTCGCTTGGACCGCAGGACGAGGCGATGATCGTCACCTGGGGCGGCTCGGTCCGGATCGTTCGGTCGTTTACTAGAGACATCGAGGAGCTCGACCGGACGCTTGACGCGGTGGCGCGGCGCTCCGCCCGTCTCGACGCGGAGGCGACAGAGCTCGACCAGCTTGCGGAGCGGGACGCCTGGTTCCGGTCCATCGCGGAGGCGGAAGGAACGTCGACCGCCGACGCCGGGGTCATGGACCCGGACCTCTCGCGGTCCCTCGCGGCGACGCAGGCGTGGGGGGAGATGAAGGCGAAGACGGCCGCGCTCCGGGGCCTCGTCGCCCTGATGGCCGGAATGGAAGGACGAAAGGCCCTCGTCGTCGTCTCGCCCCGCTTCTCCCGCCATCCGGGAGGCGAGTACTTCATTCCGAAGCGCGGAGGGCTCGTCTCCGCCGGCTCGCAGGACAGCCGCCAGCCCCTGGAGCAGCTTGCTGACGCGGCGAATGCGAGCGGGGTGACCTTCTACGGCGTCTTTCCCTACATCCATGACATGGCGGCGCTGCCGTCGGCGGCCGACTCGTCGGCGACCAATCCCGATATCAACAGCGGTCCCCTCGGCCCCCGCAGCGACGCGATCTGGCTGGACGCGATGGGGGGGCTCGACTTCATTGCCGATAGGACCGGAGGACTCACGGCCGGCCACCCGGGTCTCCTGCCGGGCCTTCTCGCGAGGGTCGAGCGGGACCTCGACTCGTACTATTCGATCGGCTATTCGGCCCCGGGGAACGGGCGCGCGGACCGGGTGAGGGTCGTCGCGACGCGGCCCGGGCTCTCCGTCCGCACTCGGCGCACGGACGCCGAGCGGACGGTCGAGGAGCAGATGCACGACCGGGCGCTCGCGAACCTCTTCACCCCCGACGAAGGATCCCGCCTCTCGATCTCGATCGCAGCGGGCGAGCCGAGCCCGAAGGGGAAGAAGTTCCGGATCCCGATCGAGGTGAGAATCCCCACCGGGTCCCTCGTCCGCCTTTCCGGCCCGTCGTCCACCCGCGGGAAGTTCTCGGTCTTCGTCGTCGTCGCGACGCCGAACGGCGACTTCACCGACGTGACGCGCCGGCGGCAGACGTTCGAGGTCCAGCGGGGCGAGGAGGAGAAGGCGGGCGACTCCCACCTCACCTACACCCTCGAGGTAGACAGCGACGTGCCCGAGCCGAGGATCTCGCTCGGCGTCTGGGACGAGGTCGGGGGCGAGGTCGGATTCGCCCTCGTCGGCCGCCGGAAGGGCTGAGGGCGCGCGGGGCGTCAGCGAGGCGCGGCGGACGCGGAGGCGGCCGAAGTGCGCGCCGCGTCGAGGTCGGTGACCCACTTCGGCGCTTCCGGCTCGGCGCGCGAGAGGGCTTTCACGTCCTCTCCGCGCGCCGCCGCGAAGCGATGGAGCCACGACGGGCCCCAGGGGCCGAAGTAGCCGTCGGGGCTCTTCCACGCGGGGTCGGAGAGCGCTTCCTCGAGTGTGACGAAGGCGTAGCCGCGCTTTTCGAGTCGCTCGAGAAGGAAGGGCATGGCGCGGGCATTCAGAGCGTTCGCGTGGGAGAGGAGGATCTGCGGGATCTCGCGGCCGAAGAGGGCGCGCGAGCGACCCTCGTAAAAAGCGCAGCGGGCGTCGAAGTCCTCCAGGTACGCCGCGAGGAGGCGCGCGCGGCCCGGTTCGTCGTGGTCCGCGGCGAGCTTGGCGTCCGCCGACGCGAAGACCCAGTCCTCGTGCTCGATCGAGAGCGGCGCCACCGTGTACCCGCGGGAGGCGAGAAACGCTTCGAAGGCGTCCCGGATCTCGCGTGTCGTCCCCGTCTGCGCGTAGGGATGGCGAAACCACCTCAGCTTCTGACCGCGCCGCTCGAGCAGCCCGCGCGTGACGGCCTCTCCCTTGATGACGGCGTCTTGCATAGCGGGGAGAGGCGTCTTCGTGAGCCCCGGATGGCCGAAGGTGTGGTTCCCGAGCTCCATGCCGGCGTCGAGCCAACCGGTCAGGAGGGCGATTCGCGCGTCGACCTCCCCCGGGACGAAGAGCCTGTCGTCGTTGACGAAGGCGACGGCTTTCACCTTCCGCGCCGCAAGCGCGGCGACGAGGTCCCGAGAAAGGAGCGTGACGGCCTCGAGCGGCAGGCCGTGGGCAACGAACGGCAGGTCGTCGACGGTGACGGCGACGGTCCGGCGCGCCGCGGCAGCCGCGGGGGTCGGCTTGCTCGCCCCAGCAGGGCCGATGGCCGAAAGCGGGTGGCGAAGCGCCGTCGCCGTCAGGAGTACGACGAGAAAGTGCCCGAGGATCGAAGAGCGCGGCATGGAGACCTCCCGGCACGGATTCGAGACGCGCGCCATTGTGCACGGCCAGAGATCCCACGGCCACGGGACCTGTCGGCCCTTGCGGTCCGATGTCCTTCTGGTCGATAGTGTCCGATCGGAGGTCGCCATGAACGCTCGCCCGGGGGCCCTTCTCGTCCTCGCGTTCCTCGTCCGGCCGGTACCAGCCGCTGCGCAGGCCATCGTGGCCGGCCACGCGGCGACGGACCTCGGGTCCGTGCCCGACGCCGCAATCGCCACGGCGGCGAGCCTGCGTCTCCTCGTCCGGCGCGCTTCGGTCGGCGGGAACATCAGCTCGGGACTGGACACGCTCGAGGGCCAGAACGCGAAGTACGACCGGAGCCTCTGGGATTTCCAGGACCGCGGGAACCCGGGCTGGCAGGCGAAGGTGGACGACTTCGTGGCGCAGGCCGCGATCCAGGCCTCGAGCTTCGACGTCCTCACGATGAAGTTCTGCTACATCGATCCGGATGCGAGCTTCACCTACTACCGCGACGCGCTCCTCGGGCTCGAGGCGACCTATCCGTCGAAGCGCTTCGTCTGGTGGACAATTCCGATCGAGACGTCGGGCAACACGGCCCGGCAGGCGTTCAACGACCAGGTGCGCTCGTACGCCATCGCGAACGGCAAGCTCCTCTTCGACATCGCCGACATCGAGTGCTACAACGCCGCCGGGTTGAAGCGCACCGACGGGAGCGGCCGTGAGCTCATGCAGCCCGAGTGGACGAGCGACGGCGGGCACCTGAGCAGCGCCGGGGCGGTCCGGGTGGCGAGAGCGCTCTGGTGGCTCGTGGCGCAGATCGGTGGCTTGACCCCGACCGCCGGGCCGCTCCGGCTCGCCACCCTGGCGCCCTGTCGAATCGTCGACACGCGGAACCCGACGGGGCCATACGGAGGCCCGGCGCTCGCGGCTGGACAATTGGCGTCATCCCTTGGCCGCGCTTTTCCTGCTCCTGCCGTTACTCGGCCTGCGTTCCGTTCCGTCTTTTGCGGAGGAGCCTTCGGGAACGTGGCGGTTTCTGG
>JACRCS010000550.1 GCA_016218905.1 Deltaproteobacteria bacterium | reverse complement strand
TCTCCGAAGAGGGGACTCGATCGGACGCCGTCCTCCGCGACCGTGAGCGTCCCGACGACGTCCTGGCCGGTGTCTTCGAGACCCACCTGCCGTATCACCTCGGCGGGGAGGTCGAGCCGCAGGGTGTCGCCGCTGTCGGGGCGCACGGCCCAGGCTGCCTCGGTCGGCTCGCCGCCGATCTCGCCTCGAAAATGGAGTCGGGCCGTCCCGATCCCGGCGGACCAGGCCACCCGACCGAGGCGCAGCTCGCTCGACCAGGCGAGGCCGTCCCGCCCTCGCGACCGGACGACGGCCGGAAAGAACAGGGAGCTGCTGTCGGCGTCGAGAGTGCGCGTCTCGAAGAGCGTCGTCGAACCGTCGCCGCTCTCCTGGTCGACCTCCACGGCGTACGCGACGAGGTCCCGTTCGGCGATCGACTCGTTCCCGAAGCAGCAGTTCGGGCCTCCGTAGTAGGTGGGCCCGGAGAGACCGAGGAACGAACCGCCGGGCGCGTCCGGCTGCAGCTGGGCGAGCGGGTGCTGCTCCCATTGCCCCGGCAGGGCGAAGATGCGATGCGGGTCCTGCCGCGACGACCCGTGAGCCTCGAGGTGGAAGTCGCTCCAGAGCGGCCCGTCGGGTCCCGCGTCGCCGGAGTCCGCCCAACCGACGTTCGTCCGCACGGAAGGGTCGAGGCGGGGGAGAGGGCCGACCGCCTCTTCGATGTAATAGCCCGGCCCGCTTCCCCACTGCGGCGCGGGGACGTGTGTCCTCGCGGACCTCCCGTTCCGGAGCGCGACGACGTCCGCGCCTGCCCAGACGTCCTCGTCCCGCGCCGCGCCGGCAAAGTCGATCGCGAGGCTTCCCGTCGAGGGGACGCCCGGCGGGAAGAGTGCGGCGAGATCCTCGACCCGCCGGCCCGTCCCGGGCGGGAGCGGCACGTCGGCCATCCACCGCCCCGCGGCGATCCCGTCCGGCGCCCGGAGCTCGAGTCGCGCTGTGACGGGGACCACCCCGGCGTTCGAGAGGAGGAGCTCCGTCCGGTACGTCTCTCCGCCTCTCCCCGAGCCGCCCGCGACGACGGGAAGGAGGCGGCGAACCGACGTCCGCCCCAGGAATAGACCGCCCTGCGAGCCGCCGTAGAGCTCGCCTCCCGCCTCGACGAAAGGCCCCGTCGGCCCGAAATCGGTCGTGCCGGGCGGCCCCGCCGGCCGCGTGTACCACCAGCGCCCCTCACCCAGCCGCGCCGGCCCCCTGTAGGTCCCGGTGTAGAGGCTCCCGCCGGTCCGCCAGAGCGGCCCGGTCGCGAAGAGCGGCACCCCGAGCGGCTCCGCCCTCCCCGGGAGGAAGAGCTTGTCGGGCCAGCCCCACGCTCCGTCCTGGAGGAAGGCGAGGCCCTCCGGCAGGACCGCGACCCCCTTCCGGCCGGTCCCCTCCGGCTGGAGCGGGTACTCGATCCGCCCGGCGCGGTACTCGAAGACCGCCCCGGCCACGACGAACAGGCGACCCGCGTCGCGGACGAAGGGAGTCTCGCAGCTCGCCCGCTCGAACGCGGCGGACGGCCACCCCTCGGGCGTGACGAAGGCCGAGCCGGTCCAGCGTGTCAGCTGGCAGCTGGACGTCAGGAGGAGGAGCCCGTCGTCCAGCGCCTCCATCCCGACGACGCTCACGTAGGGGTTCGCCATCGGGACGAACGTGAGCGCCGACCAGCTCCGCGCCGCGCGATCCCAGGAGAGGAGCCGGATAGCCGTGCCGCCGCCCTGCGCGCTCGACTCTGCGACGAACAGGCGACCCGGCGTGAGGGCCACGGCGGTATAGACGGGATTCACCCTCCCTTCCGCCAGCGCGGGCAGGGGAAGGGCCTCCCAGGACCCGCCGCTCCGGACAGCGAGGACGTGGCGGTCGCTCTCCCCGGGCTGCCAGACACGGGTGGCGACGGCGAGGTCGGTGCCGCTCGCCGCGAGGCTCAGGATCCCGCCCTCGGGCGCGCCGGGGACTCTCTCCCAGACGATGCTCGCCTCGGAGGTGGTCGCGAATAGACCGAGGGCTAGGAACGCCGCGAGAGAGCCACGGCCTACGGTCCACATGGGCAACTCCGGGGGGAAGTGTGCCATGCGCCGACGATCTTTCGCCGGCGGATTGCCCGTCTCGCTCCTGGCTACCGCCCCCCCACCACGACGACCCCGCCCTTCATCACGAGCGCAGGCGGCGTCGCGAGGAGGGAGACGTCGGCGAGCGGGTCCCTCCGCCAGGCGACGAGGTCGGCGAGCTTTCCGGCCTCGACGGTACCGAGGTCCTTCTCCGCGCGGAGGAGCTTCGCCGCGTTCGACGTGGCGGCCTGGATCGCCTGCATCGGCGTCATCCCCGCCTCGACGAGGTACCCGAACTCCTTCCCGTTGTCCCCGTGCGGGCCGACGCCCGCATCGGTGCCGAAGGCGATCCGGAGGCCCGACTGCACCGCCTTCGCCGCCGTCGCGCGGATCTGCGCGCCGATGAGCGCGGCTTTGGGGCGGACCACCTCCGGGAAGAAGCCGTCGATCTTCGCCTTCTCGCCGACGAAGACCCCGGCCGAGAGGGTCGGGACGTACCAGGTTCCCCTCTCCTTGAAGAGCTGGATCGCCTCGTCGTCCATCTGCGTCCCGTGCTCGATCGAGTCGACGCCGGCCCGGATCGCCCGCTTCATCCCCTCGGCTCCGTGGGCGTGGACCGCGACCGCCATCTCGTAGTCGCGCGCCGTCTTCACGACGGCGTCGACCTCATCCTGGGTGAACTGCGGGGCATTCGGGCTCCGGGCGAGGGAGAGGACGCCGCCGGTGGCGGTGATCTTGATCAGGTCCGCCCGGTCCTTGTAGCGTTGTCGAACCGCCTTCGCCATCTCGTCCGCGCCGTTCGCGACGCCTTCCCTCGGGCCCGGGTCTCCTTCGAGCAGGTCGCACCAGCCGTTCGTCGGGTCGGCGTGGCCGCCCGTCGTCGCGATCGACTTGCCCGCGGTGAAGACCCGCGGCCCCTCGACCCACCCCTGGCGGATGGCGTCGCGCAGCGAGATGGTCGTGTTGGAGGAGTCGCCCAGGTTGCGGACGGTCGTGAAACCGGCCCGGAGCGTCGTCCGGGCGTGCGCGGCGGCGCGGAGCGCGAGGTCGGCGGGGTTTCGGGTGAAGGAGTCGAGATACGAGGACGGCGATATCTCCATCCCGAGGTGGACGTGGAGGTCGATGAAGCCGGGGAGGACCGTCGCGTCCGTAAGATCGAGGACCTTCTCCCCCGCCCCGGGCACCCGGAAGCCTGTGACGACCTCCACGATCCGCTCTCCTTCGACGACGACCGTCACCATCTCCCGTGGGGCCTCCGACACGCCGTCGACGAGACGGCCCGCATGGACGAGAAGACGAGGCTGCGCCTCGGCCCTCGCCGGAGAGGAGATCAGCGGCGAGAGGAGGACGGAGCTGGCGAACGCGGCGACGAGGGAAGGGGTGGCGAAAGTGCGGATCCGCATGAAGACCGCGAAGCCTACACCCGCGGCGGGCACTCCCGGCACCCGCTCACCCGCGGGAAAGCGTGAAACTGAAAGTGCAGCCCGCGCCGGGGATCCCCCCGCTCTCCACCGCCACCTCTCCCCCCATCCTCTCGACGAGACGGCGAACGATCGACAGGCCCAGCCCGTTGCCGGCGACGTCCTCGTCGGAGAGCCGGGTAAACGGCACGAAGGTCTTCCCGATTTCCTCCGGCGTCAGGCCCCGTCCGTTGTCGCGGACCCAGATGCGGACGCGGTGCCCGTCGAGGTCCGCAAACCCGAGCTCGACCTGCGGGGGCCGGCCTCCGTACTTCAACGCGTTGCTGACGTAGTTCGTGAGGACCTGCTCGACCCAGGGCGCGTAACCGGTCGCCGCCGGCCAGGTTCCCGGGAGGCGGATATCGGCCCCATAACGCTTCACCTCGTGCGCGAGTGTTACCAGGCACTCGCCCGCGATGAGGCCCAGATCGAGGGGTGCGATCGAGACGTCCGACCGGCGGGTCTCTCCGAGCAGGAGGAGCGCGTCGATGATGGCCTGCATCTTCTGTGCGCTCCGGGTGATCGCCTCGACCGATCCCCGCCGCTCGTCCTCCGGCAAAGTGTCGAGTCCCTCTCCCAGGTGCTCGGCAAACCCCAGGATCGCCGCGACCGGGTTCTTCAGGTCGTGCGCCACCGTGTGGGCGTAGGCGTCGAGCTCCTCGTTCCGCGCCCTCAGCGCCTCGTTCGACGCGGTGAGCGCCGCCTCCATCTCCTTCGCCGCCGAGATGTCCTCGAAGATCGTGGCGAACTCGCCCCGGGCCGGAGAGACGACAAGGATGCGGAAGTGCCGCCGCATCGGCTCGAAGTAGGCTTCCATCCGCTCCGGCCCCCCGGTCATCGCGACGCGTCCGAAGACGTCGATGTACGGGGCGCTACCCGAGCCGTAGAGCTCCGAGGCCCGGCGCCCGACGGCGTCCCGGCTCCGGATTCCGGTATGCGCCTCGTAGGCCGGGTTGGCGTCCGTGAGGACGTAGTCGACAGGCACGCCTCGCTCGTCGAGAAGAACGCGGTGCAGAGCGACCCCTTCGGTCATCGACTCGAAGAGGGTCCGGAACCGCACCTCTCCCTCGAGGAGCACCGGCGACGCGTCGGGGCTCCCTGTAGCGTCGCTCCCGGCGTTCACGAGATCGACGGGCTCGTCCCCGGTCTTCCTCGTGTCGCTCATTCAACTCTCCGAGTCCACCGGCATTCTCTCCGAAGCCCGCTCCGACCGCGCGTATTCCTCGCCCGGAGTCCCGGCGGCGTGGACCGGCAAGAGCTCAGCGCGAGTCGAAGACCTGACAGCCAGGCAGCTCGATCGCCGAGAGGAATCCCCCCATTCCCGCGCCGGTGTCGATGCCGGCGAGGCTGGGCGTGAGGTAGACGTCGATCGCGTCGCCGGGCGTGAAGCTGGACTGGTCCTGCGGCAGCCGCTTCACCGGCGTGTGGCCGAAGATGACCCGTTTGCCGGTGTAGCTCTGGTAGAAGGTCCGGCTCCGCTGCCAGAGAAGCGGCCGCGGGTCCTTCACCTCCGACGGATGGAGCCAGCGTCCCCCCTCGTACGGCAGGCCGGCGTGGACGTAGATGGCGTGCTCATCCTCGTGGAAGAAGGCCAGCCCCGCCATCCACTCCACGACGTCCGTCGGGAAGAACGCCCCGGTCGCCATCGACCGCATCTCCTCGGGCGTCGGGTCCTCCTCCCGGTCGGGCGTGAGGCCGCCGGTGAACGAGCGGTAGGTCGTGTAGCAGCCGTTCCCACGGGGAAGGACGAACTCGGGCGCCCCCTCGCGGCACGCCTTCAGCCAGGCATCCTCATGGTTCCCGCGGAGGAGGACGACGCGGGCCGGGGTCTCTCCCGGCAGGGCCCGCACGCGACGGACGACGCCGGCCGGGTCAGAGCCCCGGTCGACATAGTCGCCGACGAAGAGGAGCGTGTCGCTCGCTTCGAGGGCGGGCAGGCGCGACAGCAGCGTCTCGAGGCTCTTCAGGTCCCCGTGCACGTCACCGATCGCGATCGTCTTCCCGGGCCCCATCGTCGTACCCTCGCGCGGACGATACCGGAGGAACCTCGGAGGAGCACGCGCGCTCCGGCCGGCCGTTCCCTGCGCTCTCTTCCGACTGCGGCCTGCTAACCTGCCTCTGGGGGCCGGCTCTCTCGTGCCGAGCCCACTTCGGAGGCGACCATGCGCGTTCGAACCCGTGTCCTGCTCCTCATCCTCGCCCTTCCCTCCCTCCTGCCGTCCCCGTCGCAGGCCACCGACACGCCGGGCGCGGACGAGAGGCTGAGAGCGCTGGAGTCGAAGCTGACGGACCTGGAGTTCCAGCTGGACCAGGTGCGAAAGTCGAACGACGACGTCCTCTTCTGGCTCCGTCTCTCGGACGTGGCCGAGGTCGACAAGGTCTCGATCGCCGGGCCGCCGAACCCGCACGGCACGCCCCGCTACGGCATCGCGAACGAGCGGCACCCCCTGCGCTTTTCCCAGTACGTCTTCGTCCCGAAGAAGCTCGACCGGTCGAGGAAGCACCCGGTCGTCGTCCTGCCGCACGGAGGCGTCCACGGCGACTTCGGGACCTACCACGTCCACATCGTCCGGGAGATGCTCGAGAAGGGGTGGGTCGTCCTCGCCCCCGAGTACCGCGGCTCGACCGGCTACGGGAAAGGCTTCTCTGACGCCATCGACTACGGCGGCCTCGAGGTGGACGACGTCGTGGCGGGCCTCGACTGGGCCGTCGCCGACCTGCCGTACGTCGACGGCTCCCGCGCGGCGATCGCCGGCTGGAGCCACGGCGGGCTGATCGCCCTCCTCGCCGTGATGCACCACCCGGAGAAGTTCCGGGCGGCCTACGCCGGCGTTCCCGTGACCGACCTCGTGACGCGTCTGGGCTACCACGAGCAGTCGTACGAGGACCTTTTCGCGGCAAAGAACCATGTCGGGAAGAAGGTCGTCGAAGACGTGGACGAGTACCGGAAGCGGAGCCCGGTCTTCTGGGCCTCGAAGCTGAAGACGCCGCTGCTCATTCACGCGACGACGAACGACCGCGACGTGAACGTGATCGAGACCGAGAACCTGATCAACGCCCTGAAGGCCGAAGGGAAGAAGTTCGAGAGCAGGATCTACAAGGACGCCCCCGCCGGGCACTCCTTCAACCGGATCGACACGCCCTTCGCAAAGGAGTCGCGGAGGGAGATCTGGGCCTTCCTCGAGAAGCACCTCGGGAAGTGACTTCCCTCCGCTAGACTGGACAGCGAGCTTTCGAACGAGGAGGTTGCATTGGCCGGAACCGGAATCTCGGTCGGGGGTTTTCTCCTGCGGCTCTTCGCCGCGGCCCTCGTCGTGTTCGCGACGTATAACCCGGCGGGCTACTCCTTCGTCCACTGGGTCCGCCAGGCGGGCGGCGGACCTCTCCCGCTGAAGGTCCTCGCCGGGATCTTCCTCGCGGCCGGCTGGCTCTTCTGCGTGCGGGCGACGCTCCGGTCGCTCGGGCACGTCGGCACCGTTCTCGCCGCGGGCTTCTTCGGCGTCCTCATCTGGCTCTTCGTCGACTTGCAGGGCACCGACGTGAAGGGCGCGGCGATCACATGGTTCGTCCTCTCGTGCCTCGCCGCGACGCTCGCCGTCGGCCTCTCGTTCTCCCTCGTGA
>JACRCS010000541.1 GCA_016218905.1 Deltaproteobacteria bacterium | reverse complement strand
TTTCTCGCACTACCCCCGAGCGCCGCCCCCCCCTGCACAAACGGGGGCCGGCGCCCCCGCGCTCAGCCGAGTTCCGCCTTCAAGGCGATGTTGCCCATCATCTCGTCCATGTTCTTCGGGTCCCCGGAAGGATGATAGGCGATCTCCAGAACTTGCCACTTTTCGAGCTCGGCGGACGAGATGGACGCCGAGTATCTTGCGGCACCCTTTTTGTCGGTTCTGAAGGAGTAGTCGCCTCTTCCGAGGCCGGCCATGTCCATCTTCGGCTTCATGTTGACCAGCCACACCGTGTAGACCGCGTTGGGCTTCAGACCCCTCACGGTGATGTCGACCTCTTTGCGATCCTTCCCCTGGTCCGTGATCACGGCCTCCGCCGTGGCGCCCTTGCCGACTCTGTCCGGCTTGAAAACGAGCTTACGCTCGGCTCCTGCAGACGCGAGGCCCACGTAGAGCACGGTCACCATCGTCAGTACGGCTCCCATCGTTTTCCGATTCCATCCCATGTCACACCTCCCGTTCGAGCGGAGATCGAGTCCCGCTGAACATCCTCGTCGTGAAGGTCTCCATCCGTTTAGTCGCAGCGACGGGTGGATCCTTACACACGGGCTCTCACAACGGGCCATCTCCTTCGCGTGGACCAGGCGAGGCACCAACAGAGACGTTGTCCTGGTGCCGAATGGGGCGGCGCGGATGCCACGGCGGCACTGTTAGTACGCGGGCGCTCAGGCGATCGGGTTCACGGAAGCCGTAGGGTGGGCGGTTCTCGCGCAGCGAGGTTCGCCCACGCGTGGGGCAACCCGCCTGCGGCGGAACGCCCCACCCTACGCTCAGGGGCAGATGCGCAAACAATTGTGACGCTCTGTATAGTACGCGGGCGCTCAGGCGATCGGATTCACGGAAGGGAGTAGCGCGATTTAGCGCGATCCACATCGCGTGGATCTTGGGGGGAAGGGGAGGAAGCTTCACCGGTCAGCATTTCCGGGCAACGGCTACTCTGGCTCGACAGTGGGCCGGGACGAGGAGGTGGATCGGAGACAGCTTAAGAGACAGGATCTCGAGGAACACAGGCTTGAGCAGATGGAGCCACTGAAGTGGGCGCCCGTAGGCGCCTCAGCTTCGCCGACCCCTTCGGGTCTGACGACGCGCGCCTTCCTGGTCCTGACGCCGTCAATACCAGGAGAGCTACGCCTGCGGTCGTTGGACATCGCCCCCTGCGTCTTCTTCCTTCCGCCGGTGCTGCATTTCCGGAGCGGTCCGGAGAGGGAGAGGGTTGGGTCCAGTGCAACGAAGACGCCTAACGCGGCTAACGCGCGTTTTGTAACTGGCGGCAGCCGAGTGGCAACTCCGGGGGAGCCCATCGCATGTCGGCCTGCCGAGATCCTGTGCACCCGATTTGGCTTCGGGGTTACGTCGACTCCTTGAACTTCGCCATCAGCGCGGCCTGCATCCGGGCAGCGACCTCCTTGCGATCGTGACCTTCGCGCAACCGGCGCCCCAGCTCGCGGCCGGCCGCCTCGGCTGCCGCCATCACCTCGGGCCGCTTCGTGACTCGAGGGATCACCGCCTCGGTGATTCTCACGTTCTCCCCGAACAAGAGCCGCGGCACTCCGACAGCGCAGGTCTCGCCGTAGCCGCAGGAAAAGCAGGACGCGGCACCCTGTCCGTCCACCTTCGCTACGGTCTCCACGAAGTTGTAAAGGAAGAATTTCTCGATCTCGGCGGTGCAGAAGTGGCCCGAGGAGCCGCCGACCCCGATCGCCACACCCAGCTTGCCCCAGAGCGTGTCTCCTTCCTGGTGGCGGTACTGGTACCATCGTTCCAGGAAGGCGTGGGTGAGTACGTTCAGGCCCGAGTAGTAGTTGGGAGAGCCGATCACGTAGGCGGCGGCGCCGACGACCTTTTCGCGCAGGGGCGCCAGGTCGTCCTGGACCTTGCAGACGTTGTCCTTCACGCAGCCGAGGCAGGCGATGCAGCCGCCGATCGTCTTGCCCCGCAGGTGAACGAGCTCGTAGTCGAATCCGGTGGCTTTGAGCGCGGTCTCCACGAGGGCGTGGACGCCCGACTCCTCGGCTTTACGTGGGCTCCCTACGATTCCCAGGATCTTCACCGTTGTCCTCCTCTCTGCAGGTATCAGCTTTGCTCGACGCGGGTAAAGGCCGTCATTCGGCGAAAACCGGTTCCAGGAGAGCTGCGGCTCAGAGCGGCGCCTGGGCGTCGGCAACGAACAGATACTTGCCGCGCGAGAGCACTCGTCCGCTGTCCTTTAGCTTCTTCAAGGCACGCGTGATGCTCACGCGGTGCGCTCCGACCAGAAAACCGATCTCCTCATGCGTGAGGGGAAAGGCGATGTCCCACCCCCCGGGCACGCGTGAGCCCACCTGCCGGCCGACTGCGACGAGCACTTGGTAGAGCCGGTCCTCGAGGGTCGGCTCCGAAAGGGCGCCGAGCTTGCCCGTCAGGTAGTCGATGCGCCGCGAGAGATTTCGGATGACGGCGAGCCCGACCTGGGGATGGTCGACGACGAGGCGCTCGAAAACCGAGCGGGAGAGCCCGCAGGTGAGCGTGGGGCCGAGGCCGGTCGCGTGGACCGGGTATTCGCCCTTCTCGATGAAGACGCTCTCCCCGAGAACGTCGCCCGCATTCCGAATATCGAGGATCAGCTCCCGTCCGTCGTCCGTCAGCTTCCAGAGCTTCACGGAACCCATCTTCAGGAGGTACATGCTCTCGGCCGGCTCGCCCTCGCGGAAGAGGTGGTCGCCTTGGGCAAGTTTTCGCCGAACGAGTTGGCCGGCGATCGATTCCCAAGCCTCGGGCGGCGCGCCCTCGAAGAGCCACACCTCTCCGAAACAGCGGGAATGGAGGGGGAGCCCGGGCTCGGCGAGCCTTTCGCAGACACACGCGCTCATGTGCGCTCCTTGGGACTCGGGATCAGAAGGGCCCGTTCCGAGAGGCTCTCGGCGAGGGCTTCCACCTGGGACCGGAAGTGGTCGAGAGTGGCAGGTACGATCTCGATGGGCTTTCCCGTGTAGTCGAAGAACTCGAGGACGGCAAGGTCATCGACCGGCTACAGGCCGAAGTCCAGGAGAGCGATCGAGTCGTAGAATCCGAAGTTCTGACGGGCGTCCACCCCGTCCCAGTGGAGACCTTCGACGAAGATCTCCCGCCAGTGCCGGAGCCAACCCGGCGTCATCACGAAAGCCTTCTTCGACTCGAGGAGCGCGCGCACGTCTTCGGGCAAAAAAGCCGAGATGCAGTCCTTTCCTGGGAGATGGGCGCCGACTCCTCCAATGAGCCGGTCCAAATCCGGGTGGCAATGGGCCCCGTAGAGGCAGGCGACCGCCCGGCGGTCAGACAACGCCTCGCGCAGAGCGGCCCCGAGCCGCGCGTTTTCGACGTGAAGCCCGGGAGGGAGCCAGACTGCGGGGCCCTCTCGGCCTCCAAGGACCGCCCTCAGCTCGGTTTGAAAGATGCCGCAGCCAATGATCTCCATCGGGACTTCTCCGGAGGCCGGGGGCGGCTCCCGGCGGCGCCGCCCCAGCACCAGGTCGGGAATTACTTCAGCGCCCGGGCGAGGATCGTGTCCGCGACCGACTCCGCGCTGCGGAACGGAAAATCGGCGGGCGTGAGCACCGTGCCGGCGTCGCCCGCCCGAAGCTTGACATCGCCGCACTGGCAGGTCGTCTCGGCACCGTTCGGGAAGGCGGCCAGAAGGTCCTGCGGGCTCCCGATCGGGAAGTTCGCTCCCGCCAGGGCTCCTACGATCTGTCTCTTGAGTTCGGCCTTCACGTCCATCGGTGACCTCCTTACACG
>JACRCS010000091.1 GCA_016218905.1 Deltaproteobacteria bacterium | reverse complement strand
CGGCGCCTACTCTCGCCGCATTAACATCCAGCACAGGCTCGTTTACCAGATTCTCGACCACATCCAGACGGTGAAGGTCCTGAGAATGTGGACGCACTATGAATAGATGGCGAACAAAGCCATGAACCGGACGCGCCGCAATCGGCGCGCCTGTTATGGCTTATGTTAAGCGTAAGGAATGAATGAGTGACTGCGAGCGCTGCCGGTTCACTGTCGTTGAAGATCATTGGTGCTTACGTGTTTGTGAACACAGCGCGTTGCAAAACGCCGGGCTCGTCCTTCTTGCTCCAGGACCGACCGAGGATTCCCTGCCGTACGTGCTACCAGCTCTTGCAGTTGGACTGGTCATCTCCATGCTGTGCGTTGGGGTCGTATGGAAGAGCGAACCATATCACAAAAAGTATTCAGGAGCGGGGAAGCCGAAGAGTCGAAGGCGCCGCCTAAGATCAAAGATATTCAGACTGTCGCTTATTCATGTATCGGATTATTCGTTGTAACGCAAGCTCTGCCTGAGCTCGCTCATCTCGCCGGGGTGTTCCTTGGTGGAAAGTATTCCGCGGGCCCAGGCTACGGCGCCGCAGTCATCGGCGCTCTTGATGCGTCGAGAATCGCCGCTGCATGCTTTAGATTCGTTTTAGGTGCCTACCTGTTTCTGTCACCGCGGGGTGTGGTCGGACTGTGGAGAAAACTCCAGAACACAAGAAGACCGAAGTGGAGCGCTTAACCGCGTGAAACAGACGCGCGACACAAGCGTATATTTGAAGCCTATCTTCAGCGGTGCGCGCTGGTTACGCAGGCGTTCGATGTTGGCTCTTATTGCAGTTCTTGCCGCAACAATTCTTTTCACTCCGACCTTCGGCAGTTCCGAGACTCTCACCGAAGCCGAAGCCCTCGAGGTTGCGTCGGCTCACATTGCCTGGCTGACCAGCAACGGGCTCAAGCCAGAATGGAATGGCGTCAAGGCCGGCAACGTCACCCCCTTCTATAGCTCCAATCTTCGACTAAGGGCCTATGAAGTCGAGGTGCATGCGAACGACGGAACCCCGTCCGGTGGCATTTTGGTAAACCCTGAGACCGGCTCAGGTGCCATCTTCGCCTCTCACACGCAGGGGCGGTCATTGTCGAGGATTCTCCTGGACTACGCCCAAGAAGTAGGTATCCCTCTGGGAACAACTCCCCGGGATTACGTGTTCCTGTTGTCTACGCCGGCTTGCCAGTTTGCTTTGGGCCTGCGCAACATCCCGCTGGTGTCCCTTCCTTCAGTCGCTAAGGGATTCTACGAGGATGGACTCCTAATCGTGGCTCCGGAGCCGGATTTCAGGAAACCGATCTACCATTGGCCCAGAGAGTAGGGCGCTGAGCAGGCGAAGGGACTCGGCGGCTGCTCTCCGGACAGGGACCTCCGCGCCTCGGACCGCCTCGTCAAAGTCGGCGCGGACCTCAATCCTCACGTTCCCACTGGGCCGCTAGATTTTCCACTTCCTCCGGCGATTGCGCGGCGGTCGAGGCGCGCGGGTCGGAGGGAAAGCCCCCCTACATATCACGCGTCGCCTGTCCCGAGGTACTCGCGGCGGGCGAACGCCTCGACCGTGCTCGCGAGGTCCGCCTCCCAGCCTCCCCGGTAGACCATCGCGCCGCCGAGCTCCGCCGCGAGGATGGCGCAGCGGATCTGGAAAGGGAGGCGGAGGGCACGGCGCCGGAGCTTGGGATCCCGGCTGACGAGCTCCGGGAGGTGCGCCAGGAGCACCCGCTTGAACTCGGGTTTCTCCAGGAGCTCCGGCCGGGAGAGGAAGAGCCTGAAGAGCCGGGTGTAGTGCCCGTTGATCTCCATGCTCACGGCGAAGGAGATCTCCGTGCAGCGCAGCGTCCCGCCGCTCGCCCGGCGGCGGGCGAGCAGCAGCCTCGCCTCGTCCTCGGCCCTGCGCTCGAGGATGCGGAGCACGTCGGCGACGTAGGCGTCCTTCGCGGCGAGCAACTCGTCATCGCTCATCAAGAGGTTGGCGAGAACCTCATAGGAGGAGCTGATCACGCCGCACTTGTTGGCCGACGCGTCCCGAATGACGAGGGTACCGCGCCGCTCGAGCTCGAGCCGCGCGCCCGGGCTCAGGAACGAGTTCGCGCCTTCTACGACGGCACGGTAGATGGGCGTGCCGCCCTCCCGGAGCAGGCGGGTCCAGTTCCCGTCGTCGATCGTCTCCGGCCGGCCGCCCGCCGGGAGGAAGAGGTCGGCCGGAACCGAGAAGACCAGGCCGTCGAACTCCCGGTGGAACTCGTCGGCCGTGATCCACTGCTCCTCGACCCCGGCCACGGTCCGGAGGCACTTCCGGCGCAGGTCCCGTAGGCCCTCCCGCCGCGTCTTCCCGCCGTCGAGCAGAAACCCGCCCGGATGGAGTCTCTCCGGGTCGAAACCGGCGACGTCGTCCCGGAGCGCCAGGCGCGAGAGCTCCTCCGGGTCAGCGCCCACGGGATCGAAGAGCGCGCCTGAGCCGTCGACGATCCCGCGGAAGCGCACCCGCGGGCAACGCTCCAGGAGGAGCCGGAGGCTGTTTCCGGCGACGTCGCCGTTCGGTCCTCCGGTCATCACGACCGTGAAGGGATCCCTGCGGATGTCGAGGCCCAGCTCGGCGAGCGTGATCTCCGCGAATTTGACCACGCCGCGGGACGTGACGCCGTACTCCTTGTGGCCGATCCCGACCCGTTTGCTGGAGATGATGCCCTTGCCGAGGAGGTAGCCCCGCTTCTGCGCCTGCCGCGCGATCAGCTCGATCATCGCATCGTGCAGGTTCTCGTCAGGCCCGAGCTCGATCGGCTCGTCCTCGCCGTAGTAGTCTACGACCCGCGGGTTCGAGGCCGTTCCGTCGCGGGTGACGAAGACGTCGAGGAAGGCGTTGAGGAAGCCGTACTGGTGCTTGTAGAGGCGCTGCGTGACGAGCGCGGGCTCGGCCAAGCTGGAGGCGTCGAGAACCATGACGAGCTTCGAGCCGCCCTCGTAGATGTCCTTGTTCTTCAGGTGCTGGGTGTGGGCGAGTACGTAGACCTCGCGGAGGAGCGTGGAAGCGTTCGTCAGGAAGTCGTCGCCGCCGCGGGTGATCACGGTCCGCCAGCCGCCACGCGCGATGTCGGAGAAGCCGACGTGATAGCCGGCCCCGTGCCGGCCGAAGAAGAACGTGATCCGGAACGGCTCGCCCTCCGGAAGATCGGACGTGAACTCCGGACCCAACTCGGCCAGGTAGTCCGGGTCGAGACGGAAGGCGAGAGCGTGCTTCTCCGGGACGTAGAAGTTGGTCTTCCGCGTGTAGCGGACGAGGAGCAGCGCCGTGCGGTAGACGGTCCGGCGCACCTCGTCCAGGTGCCGGTGGCCCGTGTTGTAGCCTTCGATCGCCTCCCGGATCGCCGCGAGTGCCGCCCCGTACGCGGGCTCCCGCTCCGCCACGTCGGGGTCGAACCGGAGGCGGAAGAGCTGCGCCAGGAGCAGCGCCATCTCCGGGTTCAGGTGGAAGGCCCGTCGCACCTCGTCCAGGTGGAACCGGTCCGGCTGCGCGTGGGCCAGGTTCGAGTGGCAGAACGCGACGAAGGCGTTGATGAGGGACGCCTCTTCACCGGTCATCAGGCGACCGGCCACGAAGTGGGTGTACGTTTGCGCGGACGTAGAGAGGATCTGCGTGTTGTAGAGCTCGACCTTGAGCCTGCCGAAGAGCTCCGACTCCCGCTCGACGGCCTCACCGTCGCGCGCGTTCACGTAGAACGTGCCGAGGAAGTACGGATGGACGCCCGACGTGATCGTCAGGCAGTAGCTTCGCTTGACCGCGATCTCCAGGCGGTGGAAGACCTCGAGCGCCTGCGCCAGGAAACCGGGCTCCGGCGGGTTGGCCACCGCGAAGAGGATCCGCGTCTCCTGATGGCGGGCCAGCTCCTCCGTGCGCTCGGCGTCGAGATAGAGCCCGTCGTGGGCGTGCCCCTGTTCCCAGAGCCAGAGGGCGCGAGCCACGCGTTCCGGCGGCGAGACCCTCAGGTATCCGGGATTGTTGATCCACAGGAGCCAGAGGAGATCGTCGGCCCGGCCGAGGTCGAACCTCGGGTAGAGCCGG
>JACRCS010000540.1 GCA_016218905.1 Deltaproteobacteria bacterium | reverse complement strand
AGACCGTCGGGCAGGCTGATCCGCTCGCGGTCGTACTTCTTCGCGAACTTCTCGACGAAGTGGTCGACCAGCGCAGGGATCTCCTCGGTCCGTTCCCGGAGGGGCGGAATCAGGATGTTTACGACATTGAGCCGGTAGTAGAGGTCACTCCGGAACTTCTTCGACTGGATGCTCTGTTCGAGTTGCTGGTTGGTCGCGGCGATGATCCGGACGTCGACGGGAATCGGCTCCTTGCCCCCGAGGCGGGAGACCTCGCCGTCCTGGAGGACGTGGAGGAGCTTCGCCTGGAGGTCGATGTGCATCTCCGTGATCTCGTCCAAGAAGACGACCCCGCCGTTCGCGTACTCGAACTTGCCCTCTTTCGGGATGGTCGCGCCGGTGAAAGCGCCCTGCTCGTAGCCGAAGAGCTCGCTCTCCAGCAGTTCCCTCGGGAGCGCCGCGCAGTTGATCTTCACGTACGCGTTGTCGCGCCTCCCCGAGCACTGCCAGATGGTCCGCGCGAGGAGGTCCTTGCCCGTCCCGCTCTCGCCGCGGATCAGGACGGTGATGTCGGTGTCGGCGATCTGATCGACGATCGCCTGGACGTCGCGCATCTTGTTGCCTTTTCCGAAGAGCAGGTGATACGGCGAGCCCTGCTCCAGCTGCATCCGTAGGCTACGGAGCTCTCGCTCGAGCCGGATCCGATCCTCGACCCGTCGCAGCGCGAGAATGAAGTCGTCGGGATGAAAGGGCTTCTCGATGAAGTCGAGAGCGCCCAGCTTCATGCACGCCACGACCGCGCCGAAGTTCTTCTGGCCCGACACCATGAGTACGTTCGTCTCGATCCCCGACGCCTTGACTTCCTGAAGGAGGCTCCTCCCGTCCATGTCCGGCAGGTGGAGATCGACGATCGAGATCTCCGGGCGGAGGTCTCTCGCCTTCGCCAGCCCGCTGCGACCGTCGTGCTCGTGGTACACCTGGTAGCCACGATGGCCGAGAAGCCGCGTCAGGTGGCTCGCGGTATACCCGTCGGGTTCGACGACAAGAATGGAAGCCGCCATGCCTGTCCCATCCTCTCCTGCAGACTCGGTCCTGAGTCGGTTCAGGAAACCGCGAAGCAAAGCGCGTGCCAGCGCAGGCGCCGCGAGGAAAACCCTGTTGGGGGAGGTGGCAGGCTTGGGCGGGAAGTTCCAAGTGCCGGCAGGTGGGTCCGGCATACCTCAATATGGGCAACAGACTACCCATGTTGGGTAGATCGTTCCGCACAGCCCCAGGGATCAGTGATCTGGAGGGCTTGATGATCAGTGATCAGGAGGGCCGGTGATCAGTGATCAGGAGCGGTCGGTGATCCGGAGGGCCCGGTGATCAGTGATCAGGGACGAGGAGTGACGAACCTACTGGGCCGGATTACCCGCGAGGTGCGGGTCGCCCACCGGAGCCGCGACGGTCTTAGGCGGTTCCCGGGAACAAGCGGAGAGAGCTTCCTGCAGGTCCGCGTCGGGGATGCCTTCGATTGGGGCAGGCTCGCCGCCCGACCAGGACGCGACGAGCGCCCGCCTGAGCTCCAGGTACCGGCGGGCCGCGACGTCCTCCTGGTTCCTCCGCGACAGGAGGTCGTCGAGTTCCCAGGCGCGAGCGGCGAGCGCTCGGACCTTCGGCCCGAACCGCCAGAAGGCTTCGCGAAGGCAAGGCGTGGAGGGGGTGATGCGCCGCTGGTGCTCTTTCGAGACCTCGCTCGCCGTGCCCAGGATGAGGAAGTGCTCCACGTGAAAGAGGAGCCCTTTCGTGAACGCCTCGTCGGGCGAAAGCCCCAGGTGACGCGACAACGCCTTTCCCACGGCCGCCAGGGCGGACGAGAGCTCCGAAAGCCACGCCGCCTCCCGATGCAGGCTGCCGCCCCGAAGGACTTTCCCCTTGATGTGGGAGACGACGAGAAGCGCCCGAAGCTGAGCGGTACCGACCCGAGCGACGGCATCCCGGATGCTCCTCGCGGCCGCAGAGAACCCGTAATACGCAGAGTTCGCCACTCGAAGGACGTCTACGCTGAGGGCTGGGTCCTCGTTCAAGATCCGAACGAACTCCGAGAGGTTCGTATCCGGATTGGCGATGACCCTCGAGATCTCCAAGGCTGCCCGAGGAAGAACGGGGATCTCCAGCTGCTTCTCACGCAGCCTTCGCACGATACCGGAGAGAAAGATCCGGTCATCGGGCGGGAGGGCCTGAAGATCGAGAGATTGGCACGGCGTGACCACCCCGTTGAGGAACTCGAAAGCTTCCGGTGAGAACGCCGGCCGCGCCTCTTTCGCTCCTCCGGCCGCGGCCGGCCGGCCGATACGACCGTCGCCGATCCTCGGCACAGGGGGGACGTGCTGCTTTCGCGCCAGGCCGAGTACCGACAGGAGCCATCGAAGCATTCCACCCCCTCTTCATTCGGGGACTGAAAAACCCACGGAGGGGGTTTTCAACATCCTGCTTACAGGTCCTGTTCGGGCAGGGGGGCGGAAAGCTTGAGGGGGCGGGGGGAGCTGCCGTCCGGCAGGTCGAGGTCCGGGGCTACTCCGATCCGAGGAAGAGCGGCGAGAAGAGGTAGGCGAGGGCGGCCGCGAACGTGAGCCCGACCGGCGCGCTGTAGTCGTCCGTGCGCACGCCGTAGGCGAGCAGCACGACGAACCCGACCAGCAGCCCGACCCTCGCGATCTTCGGAATCCTCGGCAGGGCCGACCGGCCGAAGTGCGCGTAAGGCACCCTGGAGACCATCAGGAAGGCGGTGATCACGACCAGGGCGAATCTCAAGCCGTCCCACGGCAGGAGCAGGCATCCGCTCCCGGCGAGCAGGGCTCCTCCCGGAGAGGGCATGCCGGAAAAGGTCCGGACGCCACCCGGAATGCCCGCCTTTCGCTTCTCGACCACGAACCGCGCGAGCCGGTAGATCGTGGCTACCAGGTGGAGGGAACCGGCGATGGCGCCGAGCCGGAGGTCCTCGAAGGAGAAGAGGACGATGAGCCCCACCGTGGCGCCGAAACTCGTACCGTCGGCGACGTCGTCGAAGATCTCGCCTCGAGGGGTCGATCCCCAGCGCTCCGCCGCCCGCCCGTCGAAGAGGTCGAGGAACTGGCCCAGGAAGACGAGCCCGAAGGCGAAGACGAGGGACTCGTGCGCGCCCGGAGGCGAGCGCGTCAGAATGACCCAGATGCCCCCCAACCCGCACACGAGGTTCATGAGACTGAGGATGTTGGCGTACCAGTAGTTGGGGATGATCTTGAACGCGGCGGAGCAGAACGCGAGGCCCACGCAGAACCCGAGCAGAGGCTTCAGGATGCGCGCCAGGGGGAGCGGACCGTAGATCCACGCCAGAGCGGTCGCGATCAGGAGTACGACGACCAGGAACGTCTTGGCCTTCCCGAAGAGGTTCGCCGCGGGCTTTGGGATGAACCGGCGGGAGGCCTGCCCCACCACGTCGAAAAAGACGAACGCTGCCGTGAGCTCCCAGGGGTACAGCCCCAGCCAGGCGAAGTAGAGCAGGACCGGGGTGTACATAAACTTGTCCGAGAGCGGGTCGATCGTCTCCCCCCGTTCGGTCGAAAGGCCGCACCTGCGCGCGATCTCGCCGTCCGTGAGATCCGTGATCATCCAGAAGGCGAAGAAAAGAAACGCGGTCTTCGGCCACCCGAGGAGGATCAGTGCGACCGAGACGAACCCCATCGGGTAACGGCAGCGGCTGATCGCGTTCGGCCGAAGCCAGCGGTGCCTGCGCACCCACTCCAGTTGCTCCGGCGTGCGCAGGAAGCGGTAGACCGCAAACCGCTCGGCCGCGAGCATGGCCAAAACGGGGAGCACGATCTCGAGAAACATCGATCGGTAAGGATGCATTGTTACCGGTTGGGTTGGATTGGTTCGATTGGTTCGATTGGTTCGATTGGTTCGATTGGTTCGATTGGTTCGATTGGTTCGATTGGTTCGATTGGTCTTACGTCGTTCGCTGGCCGGAAAACCAATTAGACCAATTAGACCAATGGAACCAATGAAACGGATTTGCTTTTAGAGGACTTTTGTCCAGGTCCTGTCGCCGAGCCGATCGGAAATCCCGAAGCCGACCACCCGGTTGCGCCCCTCGCCTTTGGCCTGGTAGAGCGCCTGGACGGCTCGCAGGATCAGTGCCTTGAGATCGCCGGCCGCTTCGGCGAAGCCGGCGACGCCGAGAGAAACCGTCAGCCGGCCGCCCGGCAAGGACTCCTCCCCCGGGAAGTAGAAGCTCTCCACCTCTTTCCGGATCCGCTCGGCGATCTCGAGGGCCTCCTCGGCTCGCGTTTCGGGCAGGATCACGGCAAACTCTTCTCCGCCGAAGCGGCTCACCACGTCGATCGCGCGAATGCTCCCGCGCAGCGAACGTCCGACGAGCACCAGCGCCTTGTCTCCCGCCGGGTGGCCGTTCGCGTCGTTATAGGCTTTGAAGTGGTCGATGTCGATCATAATCAGCGAGAGCGGGTGGTCGTGGCGTTTCGCACGATCCACTTCCTCGGCCAGGCGTTCCTGGAAGTACCGGCGGTTCAGCAGACCCGTCAACGGATCGGTGATGGAGATCTTCCGGAGCTCCCGGTTCTTGAGGAAGTACGAAGAGCGCTCGATCGCGAGCACCGCCTGCGTCGCGATGGCCTGGAGCCGGGCGAGGTCTTCCCCGACGAAGTTCTCTCCCGAGAGCTTGTCGGAGAGGTTCACCACGCCGAGCACCTGGCTCCCCAGCGCGATGGGAAACGAGACGAAGCTCTTCGTCTGGTAGCGCGACCGGTTCTTCCGCAGGAACCGCGTGTCGAGTTCCACGTTCCCGACCAGGACCGGCTCTCCCGTGGCGAAGACATTGCCGGCCACGCCCTCCCCCGACCGGATCCGCAGCTTCTCGACGATCCGCTCGTGAATCCCCCGGGCAGCCCGGACGAAGAGCTGGCGGGCGCCCTGGGCGGCGACCATGAGGCTGCCCTTCTGGGCCCCCGTGATCCTGCACGCTTCGCCCAGGATGGCGGAGAAGAGGGCGTCGAGCTCCAGACAGGCTTGGAAGTTGACCGCCACCTGGCGCATCGTTTCCACGTCCTGCGCCCGTTCGAGGACCTCGCTCCTGAGCCTGCGGTTCTCCAGGATCAGGGAGAGCTGCGAGGCAAAACCCGCGATGAGCTGCTCGTCCTCGGCGGCGAGCTCCGTGTTGAACACCGCCAGTATCCCCGCGACGTCGGAGTCCGTGGGGATAGGGAACGCGACCAGCCGTTCCGTCGACTCCGGAAGCCCCATCCGCCTCAGCGCGACCGGATCCTCGATCCGCACGGGCCGCTGAGACCGGTCGGGAGGCGAGGAGGGCGAGACCGAGAAGGTGCCGGAGGCCGCCCACGCCCGCAGGGGACGTTCGAGCATGCCCACCGCCGTGTGCACCCGAAAGCCCTCCCCTCCCGGCTGCGGGACGAGCAGCGCCGCCGACGAGACGTCGAAGACCACGGCCAGGGTATTCAGGGCCAGGGCGTTCAGCTCGTGCAGCGAGCCGGCGCGTCTCAGCTCCCCGCTCAACTCGAAGAGGGAGCGGATCCGGACCTCGCGGTCGGCGCCGACCTTCCGAAGGAAGTATCCCTCCGTTACCGCTGTCAGGGCGGTCTGGGCGAGGTGAGCGAACCCGAGGAGCTGTTGGGGATGGAGCGCCGCCGGCTCGCCCCGCGCCCGGATCTCGCCTCCGGCCAGCACCAGGCGCTCGGGCGCGCCGTCCTGCCGGACGTGGACCGGCGCGGCGAAGATCATCCGCTCTCCGGGACAGCGGAAGAGAAGGACATCTTCCCCTTGGCACACCTGATCGGCGATCTTGCGATAGAAGGGCCGGCACCGTGAAGCGTCCCCGTTGTCGCAGTCGTCTTCGAGACCCTCGCCGCCGCCGAGGGTCAGGCCCGTTCGATCGAGGGCGACCAGGCGCACCCCGCACGCTCGCCGGTAGTGCTCTGCGAACTGGTGCCAGAGCGGTGTGGGAAGCAATCTCTCCAGGTTGGGCAACTGCTTACCCTCAGGCGATCCCGGCTCGGCGGCGCCCGATCAGCTCTTCTTCGCTCTCGCGTCGGCCTCGAGCTTGGAGACGAGGGCCCGCGCATCCTCCGCGCCGTCGAAGTCGTTCGAGAGGGCCAGGGCGCGCCGGAGGGAAGCTGCCGCCCTCTTCGAATCCCCCATTCCCACGTAAGCCTTTCCGAGGTGGTAGTGGACTACCGGGTTGTCGGAGAGCGCCTGCGCGGCCGGCTCGAGATAGGTCGAAGCCTTCACGTAGACGCCCTTCTTCACGTAGATCCAGCCCAGCGTATCGCTGACGACGGGGACGTTGGGCGCGAGTTCCATGGCGGACTCGGCGAACTTGAGGGCCTCGTCGATGTTCCCACCGTGCTCTGTCAGGTTCCAGGCCAGATCGTTGAGGGCCGGGACCAGGTTCGGCCTCAGCTGCAAGGCCTGCCGATAGGCCTTCTCGGACTCCGGGTACTGCTTGAGCGCGGCGAGGAGGGCGCCCTTCAGGATCCAGGCGTCGACGAGCTTCGGCTGCTTGGCCAGGGCTTGGTCCACGTCCGCGATCGCCGCCTTCAGGCCTTCGGGGTAGGGGTGGAGCCTCGCCAGGAGCACGTACGCCTCGGCCGCATTCGGGTCCACCCGGATGGCGCGCTGAAACTCCTTCTTCGCCTGTTCTCGATCTCCCTTTGCGAGGTGGATCTTTCCGAGGAGTTCGAGCGCGGAGGCCGACTCGCCGGTGATCTTGATCTGCTTCTCCACTGCAGCGATGGCTTCGGGCACTTTGTTCTGAGTGAGGAGGATTTGAGTCAAGAGCGCGAGGGCTCTGATATCCCTGGGATCCTCGTCGAGCGCGCTGCGCAGGGCCCGCACCGCCTCGGGCGTCTTCTTTTCTGCCAGGTAGCAGACGGCCAGGCGCTCGAAGTAGCCTGGGAAGGTACGACCGGCCTTGTTGACACGCTCCAGGAGCGTTGCGGCCTCGTGCGGTTTCCCCTGCCCGAGCAGCGCGCCCGCCCGGATAAGGGCGACGGCCGGGTGCACCTCCGGGCCGCGGGCGAAGGGCTGCGTAGTCTCCAGTGCCCCCCCGAAGTCGCGCATCCGGAGCTGGACCTCCGCCAAGAGCAGACTCGCTTTCCCGAAGCTGGGGTTGATCTCGAGGGCCTTCCGCAGATCGCCGGCCGCCAGCTGGTTGTCGCCCTGCATGGAATGGGCAAGGCCGAGATAGAAATGCACTTCGGGATTCTGCGGGTACTGTTCGGCCACTTCCCCGAACCGTCGAAGGGCCTCGGCTGTGTTCCTCTCTTGCAGAAAGATCTTCGCCTCTAGGTACTTCGCGGCCACGCTCTTCGGGTTCTTGGCATAGATTGCGGCAACGGACCGCTTCGCCTCCACGAGATCCTTCCGGCCGAGGGAGACTTCCGCGACTCTCTCCTCCCCCGCCGTCCCTTTGGGTCCCACCTGATCGGCTCTCCGAAAAGCCTCGAAAGCCTTTGGCACGTCTCCCTTGGAGAGACAGTAGTTCCCGTACTGAAGCCACGTATTGGAGCTCTCGGGCTGCATCTTCAGGAGCTTGGCGAAAGCGGCGTCCGCCCCCGCCCGGTCCTTCTGGAGGTCGGCGACCTGGGCCAGGAGGAGCAGCCCAGGAGAACTTTCGGGCTCGGCTGCGAGCACCTCGTCGACCACCTTCCTCGCCTCACTAAGGCGGCCCAGTTTGGTCAGGGCGTCCGCCTTCACCAACCGGTACTGCGTCTCTCTCGGAGCCAGGGAGATCGCTCGATCGAACTCCGCCAGGGCGTCATCGGGCTTGCCGCCCCTCAGGAGGACTTGCCCGGAGAGCAGGCGCACGTCGGCCCGGTCCGGAGCCGTGGACTCGGCCGCGGCCAGCGCCTTCTTCGCCTCCTCGGGCGCGTTTCCGAGGAGAGACAGGTTCCCGAGACGAACCTGCGCCTCGGCGTCGTGCGGGTTCAGCTCGACGAGCTTTCGAAAGGTCGCGTACGCCTCGCGCAGCTGGCCGGTCTTCATTAGGCTATCGGCCAACTTACGAAGGGCTTCCCGGTCCTTCGGCGCGGCCTGCAAGGCGTTGCGAAGCTCGAGGATCGCCTCCTCCGTTTGGCCCTCCTCTAGGTAGCGTGCAGCCCTGGCTTTGTGGGCGGCGAGCTTCTCCTCGGGAGTCTTGGAGCAAGCCACCGGCAGGAGCGCAAAGACCACCAGAAGAGGGAGAAAGCGCATCGGACTTCCTTTGCTCGAACGAGATAAGTTCGCAACATTTTAAATAACGACGGCGCTTGACACAACCGTACTCACGCCGAGGGAATAGTCGGAGCGCGATGGGCAGCCGCTCGGCCGCGACTCCGAGACTCCGCGTCTTTTCGGCTGATCGCCGGCCCGGCTGAACTCGAGGTGGACTCGAGCAGGTCCGGCTCAAGAGAGCGGGGGACAAAGGAAGCGTTAATGGGCCAGCGGATGACTCAGTTTAGGTTCGGGCTGGTTTTTGATAATATTAGAGATTGGCTAGGCGGCGCTCCCTTTGCGCCTCGGGGCCGTCCGGCTATGGTGT
>JACRCS010000539.1 GCA_016218905.1 Deltaproteobacteria bacterium | reverse complement strand
GCGTCGAGCGGTTGACGGCCGAGATGCCGATCCCGCCCAGAGCGCCCACCTTGGCCGTCGCTTCCGGTGGCGGCAGGAGGTCTACCTTGTTGAGCACGGTGAGGATCGGCTTCTCTCCGAGGCCCAACTCGGACAGGAGCTTCTCCACCGCCCGGATCTGGTCCTCGCACGCCGGGTCGGAGATGTCCGCCACGTGGAGCAGGAGGTCGGCGTCCTCGAGCTCCTCGAGCGTCGCGCGGAAGGCCCCCACGAGGCCTTTGGGCAGGTCGCGCAGGAAACCGACGGTATCGGTGATGACGATCTCCCGCTCACGGGGAAACCGCAGCCTCCGGCTGGAGGTGTCGAGGGTCGCGAAGAGGAGGTCCTCGGTGAAGACGTCGGCGTCGGTCAGGGCGTTCAGGAGCGTCGACTTCCCCGCGTTGGTGTACCCGACGATGCTCACGATGGGGACCCCGGAGCGGATCCGGCGGCTGCGCCGCTGCCGTCGCGCCTGCGCGCCGACCTCCAGGCGCCTCTCCAGGCGCGAGATGCGCTCTCGCACCCTCCGGCGGTCCACTTCGAGCTTCGACTCGCCGGGGCCCCGCCCGCCGACTCCTCCCATGAGGCGGCTCATCGCCGTGCCCTTCCCGGCGAGCCTCGGCAGGATGTAGCGGAGCTGGGCGAGCTCGACCTGGACCTTGCCGTCGGGCGTCTGGGCGCGTCTGGCGAAGATGTCGAGGATGAGCTGAGTGCGGTCGAGCACCCGCACGTCGGTGATATCCGAGATGGCCCGGGCCTGCGCGGGCGAGAGCTCCTGATCGAAGACGAGGAGGTCGGCTCCCTTCTGCAAGGCCGACGCGATCACCTCCCGCATCTTCCCCTCCCCCAGGAGGTACCGCGGGTTGACCCGCCGCGGCCGCTGGAGGACCGTGTCCACCACCTCCACGCCGGCGGTGCGACAGAGCTCCTTGAGCTCCCGGATCCGGTCCTCGATCTCGTACCGCGCGGCCGTGGAGGCGCTCACGAGGATGGCCCGATCCTGCGCCCTCAGCGCGACCGTCCGGGCCTGCTTCGAGGCGGTCTCCTCTTCGAGCGACTCCACAAAGGGTCCGAACGGGAGCCGAAAGGCGTAGAACTCGACGGGCGGCAGGATCCGGTACGACTGCCCCTCTGGATTCGGCGGCAGGAGGTGTGCGAAGAGGAGCGTACCGGGCCGGCCGTCGTCGGTGAGCGTCAGGACGGCCATGGCGTCGAGCCGCAGGAGAGTGAGATCGGCGAGGTCGTCCTCGGTCAGGGGTTCCTGGCGCAGATGCGTGTGCACGCAACGGATGCCCCGGAGCTTCCCCCGGCCGAGGCCGTGGTCTGAGAGGTCGGGGATCACGATCCCGTTCTCGTCCCCGCAGACGACGTGGGCGACTTCCCCCTTCCGGTCGATCAAGACGGCAACTTGGCGGCCGATCTCCGCGCTGAGGCGGGTCATGGCCAGCGCGAACTCTGCGGTGATCAGCTCCTCCGGCGGCACCCTACGGCGATAGAGCCGCCCGAGAGCGTTGACCTCACTCTTCTTCAGTCCCAGCAGGTTTCCGTGGACCTCAGCGATCGCTCACTCCTTTCATGTTAAGCTCGGGTCCCATCCATCCCATGGGTCCCATGCCTCCTATTATGGGACCTATGGGACCCATAGGACCTATGCGTCCCGGTCGAGGCACTGCTTATAAGCGCGCGCCCGGGCGCCTGTCAACGAGCGGGTCCGTTGCGGCTGCCAACCCCTAACGTAACCCCTAACCGCTAACGGCTCCATTGTGGTATAGACACCCGATCCTACGCACGTAAACCGCCGCAGCGGAGTCTTTTATGAGCGACATCCGAAGCATGTACCGGACCCTGATGGACGACCACTTCCCCGAGACGATGACGATCGCCTTCGGCGAGCAGCGGCTCGTCTACCGAAAGCGTTCGTGGAAGCTCCCGGACGAAGCGGGCGGGCTCGTGGAGAAGGGCCTGCGGTACGGCGAAAACCCCGGGCAGGAAGCCGCCGTCTACGAACTCTCCGCCGGAAGTCTCACCCTCGGCGGCTGCACCTTCATGCAGCCCGGGCTCGGCCTCGTCTCCGCCCTCACCGAGGAGCAGATGCTCCAGGCCGGCAAGCACCCGGGCAAGACCAACCTCACGGACGTCGACAACGGGCTCAATATCCTCAAGTATCTCATGGACAAGCCCACGGCGGTGATCCTCAAACACAACAATCCCTGCGGGGCGGCCCAAGCCTCCACGCTCGAGGAGGCGTATCGCCGCGCCGACCGCGCCGACCGCGTGGCAGCCTTCGGAGGGGCACTCGTGGTAAACCGGGCCATGGATCGGGCCACCGCGGCGGCCGTGGCGGAGCACTACCTGGAGGTCGTCGCGGCCCCGGAGTACGAAGAAGGGGCGCTCGAGCTCCTCCGCAAGCGAAAGGACCTGCGAATCCTCGCCATCCCGAGGATCGACCGGCTCGCCGACTATCGGGCCCTGCGCGTGGTGGAGTTCAAGTCTCTCGTGGACGGTGGGATCGTCGTACAGCAGTCGCCGCTGAACGCGGTCACCCGGACCGAGGACTTCCAACCGGGCCGGGCGGTCCGCGACGGGCGGGAATACGCCGTCTCCCGCTCGCCCTCGAAGGAGGAGCTGGACGACCTCCTCTTCGGCTGGTGCGTCGAGCAGGGCGTCACCTCCAACTCCGTCCTCTACGTGAAGGACCTCTGTACCGTCGGGATCGGAACCGGCGAGCAGGACCGCGTCGGCGTGGCCGAGATCGCGGCCTTCAAGGCCTACACCAAGTTCGCCGACGCGCTCTGCTTCGAGCGCCATGGCACCCCCATGAAGGACCTGGAGCTGAAGGTCGCGAGGGGGCTGTCCGATCGCGCCCTCCTCGACGAAATCCGGTCGGAGGCGGCTCGCGCCAAGGGAGGGCTCATCGGCTCCGCCATGATCTCCGACGCCTTCTTTCCCTTCCGCGACGGCGTGGACGTGGGACTTCGCGAGGGTGTCCGGGCCGTCTGCCAGCCCGGCGGCTCCAATCGCGACTGGGAGGTGATCGAGGCCGTGAACGAAGCCGGCGCCACCATGGTCTTCACCGGCCAGCGCTGTTTCAAGCACTGAGGGCCAGTCCCGATGGCATCCGACGTGGAGCAGGCCCTCTGGGCCTTCGAAGAAGCGGTAGACGGGCTCCTCTCCTTCGTCAAGGCCTCGTCGTACGGCGTGAGGCTGGCGACCAGGAGGGTCACCGAGTCCGCCGGCGCCGTCCCCCGGCGCGGATCCGCGGCCTCAGGGCCGTCGGAGATGGAGGCCCTGATCGAGTCCCTCGAGCACGCCGACGATCGGCTCTCGGACGTCTTCTTCCTCGCGCTCGGGGACTACCTGCGGGCGTTCCTGGCCCGCGCGCTTCAGCTCCCCGCCCTCCCGAACCTGCCGGGTTCCCCCTCCGGCGTCGAGGACCTGGCCGGTACGCCGGGCGCGCTCTCCAAGGCCCCCCCGTGGGTGGGTCTGCTGCTCCAGCTCTACCGGGTCACGCTCAAGGGAGGAGCCCTCGACCGCGAAGCGCTCCAGGTCCTCGGGAAGACGGAGCTGGAGCTTCCCTTTCCCGGCGGGAAGGTGAAGCTCTTTCGCGCCGGCGACCGCATCACGCTCACGGAGCACCAAATGGAGGAGGCCGGCCGCGCGCTGGCGGAGGCGGCCCGCGCCGTCTACCTCCGGCTCGTCACGGCATGAACAGGTTGTCAGTTGTCAGCTTCGGTACGCCGCTGCGCGGCCGGTTGGCTGAAAGTGACTCCGGCCTCTTTTCCGTCACCCCGGCACGGATTGCCGGGGTCCAGGGCCCAGGAGGGTCCATCCATGGCGCACTGGATTCCGGCGTCCAT
>JACRCS010000552.1 GCA_016218905.1 Deltaproteobacteria bacterium | reverse complement strand
CGCCGCTCGCGATGTGGTACCCCACGGAACCCTTCTGCCAGGCGAAGGCCCCCACGTAGCGGGTCAGGCTGTACCAGCCGCAGTAGAGGGCAGCGGGCAGGTGACCCCCCTCCGGAAAGAGCGCCTCGGTCTCCTCCAGGAGGACGGGGATCCCGCGCTGCTTGAGGGCCGCGGCCGCCCCGTGGAGGGACTTGTCGTAGAACGCATAGCCGGACAGGTTCTTCCCGTCCCCCGGGTCCGGCCAGCGGGCGTCGAGGTACGCGGTGCCCGTGAGGCCGGTCTGCTCGGCACGCAGCGCGTCGTCGATGATCCGGCGGACCACGGCCTCGGACGGGCCGTCGAGGCGGCTTACCAGGAGGACTTCGTCCCGCCGGAGGGGAAGCTTCTGGTCTCGGAGGCCCAGGAAGAGCGGGTTCGGGACCCACCCGTCGAGCTCGTACCCGGGACTGCGCACCAGGGCCAGTTCGGAGTCGACCGAGGCCTCCCGATCCCTCTTCCGCAGGGCTTCGATCCGCGATCGCACCGCCGCGAACCTCTCCCGGTCCTCCCCTGCCGCTCCCGGAGCCGAGTCCTGCTCGGAGAGGTCCCGTTCCTCTCGCTCCAAGAGGGCGAGGGTCGCCTTGTCTTCAGGGGTCGGGTCGGGGCCCAGGACCCGGAGCGGGACGCCGTAGACGAGCGCCACGGCGCGAATTCGCTGCCCGGCCTTGCCCTGAAGTCGACGGCGGATCGGCTCGGCGATGCGCTCCTCGTACTCCGGCCGGGGGCAGGTCTCGGCGTCGGTGACCCAAAGCGCGAGCAGGTTCTCGCCGGGGATGCCGCGGCGCTTCATGTAGTACGAGGCCAGTTCGAGGCTTCCCTGGGCGTTCCGGTTCGCGACGACCAACACGTCCGTGGGCCCCAGGGCGCCGGCCGGGGCAGGGGAGCCCAGCAGGCCGCAGGCGACGAAGAGGATCGCGATGCGCGGTAGCAACAGGCGAGTGGGCAGCATGGGAGCCCGAGCCCACCAGGAACTGCCGGTTCGTGCGAACGCGGCCGGCAGCGCGTCGGCTCGCCGAGGCCGGGATCGAACGCGTTCCCGAAACGAGACCTGGGCCTGAGGAGCATCGAGAAGGGCGATACCGGCGCCTGGGCAGATTCTACGGGTTCCCGACGGCACCGCGGGGGCCGGAGGCTTCGGAGTCGCGCACCTCCGCTCTCACCTTTGGGAGGCACTCCGGCGGCAGACGGACTCCCGGCATCGCCACCGTGACCAGGAGGAGGGGGACGATCAGGCGCGCGGGCCCGGCCTACCGTCCGAACAGCAACGCCGCCGTGCCAAGAGAACGTCGGCGCGCCCAACGGGAGAGATATCTCAGCAGGAGGCCGGCCGCGATGCGGCCGGCGGTCCCGACCAGAGCAAGGATCCCCGCCGCCTCGATGGGTGTCCACCAGCGGCTGATCTGGCTGAAGAGAAGGTCAAGTCTCATGAGACGCTCGCACGGTCGGGTTCTCCGAACAACGACAGGCAAGACCATCGAGGGAGCTTGCGGGCCGCGCTGTGGCGACCCGTCCAACCGCAGGTCTTCTGATCAACGACTGGTCCGGAGCTTCGGTTCTTCCTCCGAGGAACCGGAATGTGTCGCTCGCTGCCCCAGGGCTGCGGCGGCCGGGGGGTCGACGCTCCGTAGGTGGAGGTCCGTCTGCGGGAACGGGATCTCGACGCCCTCTTCGCGGAAGCGCCGATCGATCGCCTGGAGCAGGGCGCTTCGGATCACGAGGCGCTCCATGACGTTGCCCACCCAGGCGCGCAGCTCGAAGTCCAGGGAGCTTGCGCCGAAGCCCGTGAACAGGATCTGGGGCGGCGGCTCCGCGAGGACCGAAGGGTGATCTGCGGCCACGCCGGTGAGGACGCCCATGACCCGGTTGACGTCCGACCCGTAGGCCACGCCCACCGGAACGACGATCCTGGACTGGCGGTCCGAGAGGGTCCAGTTGGTCACCGGGTTCGAGATGAGGTCGCTGTTGGGGACGATGAGCTCGGACTGATCGAAGGTCTGGATGATGGTCGAGCGCAGCCCGAGCCGCTTGATCTGACCCCACTCCCCGGCCACCTGGACGATGTCGCCCACCTTCACGGGCCGCTCGAAGAGCAGGATCAGACCGCTCACGAAGTTGTTGACGACGTTCTGGAGGCCGAAGCCGATCCCGACCCCCAGTGCGCTCGCGACGATCGCCAGGTTTCGGAGCTCCACGCCCAGGGTGCCCACGGCGAGCACCAGGCCGGCGAGCACGAAGGCATAGTGCACCAGGCGCTTGACCGACATTCGAACGCCGATGTCGATGTGGGCAGCGAGGGGCGTGCCCTCGTCGAGCAGGGCCTGGACCGTCCACGAGCTGAGAACCGCCCCGTAGAGAACGGCCGCGGCCGTGAGCGCGAGCCCCAGGGTGATCGACTGGCCGCCGAGGGTGATGCCGAGCGAAAGGAGGCCGCGAGCCGCGGCGAGGGGACTGTCGAAGACCCTCCAGGCGCCCAGCAGGAACGAGAGGGTGAGCCCCCCGATCAGCAGGTCCGTGAGGACCCCAAAGCGATGGACGATCGAGTCGGTGTTTTCGCGCACCAGCCGGAGCCGTTGGAAGTACGGGCCGCCGCCGGCCAGTTCGGTGGCTCCTCGCACCAGGAGCGCGAGAACCCAGGCGAGGAGCACGAGGAACGTGGTCTCGAGCGAGGCCTCCACGAGGTGCACTGCCAGCGCGCCGAAGCCCCCGAGCTGGGCCAGCAGGACGACGGCGAATACGGCGGCCCCGAGCCGGAGCGACCACGTGTACTTGGGCGTATCGCCCCGGCGCGCGCTTTCGCGGGCGCGCCACAGACACAGGGGGAGCCCCGCGCCGGCCACGGCCGTGACGTAGACTCGGAAGAGAGGCTCCGGAAGACCCAACACCCGCAGGAGCTGGGTCAGCCAGAGGAGGCTCGCCAGCCCATACAGCAGCCGCCGCTTCCACGGAAGGGAGATCAGCGCGGCCACGAGCCGGGCAGCCGCGGGCGCGATGATGGTCCAGAGGAGCAGTGACCACGTGGACGGCAGGGTGCCGTAGAGCGCCGACGGGGCGGCGAACCCGACGAACAGGGCCGCGGCCAGGGGGCGTCTCTCCAGGAACGACCAGCGCAGTGACCGCTGCAGCAGGGCTCGCCGTCGACGAATGCCGCGCCACAGAAGGAAGGACAGGGCGAGCTGGAGAAGCGCGATCCAGGCGTTGGAGGCGAGGAACGGCTGGTCCGGCCATCCGAGCTCGGCGACGCGCGGCCAACGGGCGGGGGCGAGCGCGTGACGCACTGCGGTCCAGAACTCCGGGGAGAGGAGCGAGGGCCCGGTCTTGCGAAACAGGTTTCCTCGAAGCGACTCGAGCAGCCTGTCGGCCTCCGCCCCCACCGCCTGGGTGCGCGCCTGCGTCTCGCCGGCGCGGCCCTGGAGCTCCACAAGCGGCACGGCAGCGCTCGACAGGAGCTGTTGCGCGCTCTGGAGCGTGCGGTGGACCTCGGAGAAGGTCGTGCTCAAGGCGGCCCTCGGGGCGCCCCGGGGAAGCGTGGCCTCCCAGGTGTCCCATCGGGTCTGCTCGTCGGCCCAGGCCTTCTGCAAGGCGCCCAGCCGCGCGAGCTCGGCTGAAAGGGAGTCGCCGAGGGCCTGGAGGGAGTCGGTCAGGTCCTGGGCGTCGGCCCGGATCGCGGTCAGCTGGTCGTAGCGCGCCTCGCCGGACGCCTTGAGAGTTTCGAGCCGGGCGGCCAGGCGGTCGGCCCTCTGCTGCCAGGCGGCAACGTTCTTCTGCTGCGCCGCCACGTCGATCTTTCCCGTGAGAGTGCTCTGAAGCAGAGAGAAGCGGCGGAACAGGTCCGTGGACCGGGGAACCAGATCGGCTAGGACCGCGCCTGGCGACGCTTCCTGGCCTGCTGCCTTCGGGGCAGCGTCAAGCCGATCTCCGGCCTGAGTGGCGGCTGCAGGCGAAGTCGCGGCCAGGAGAACGACCAGCAGGAGGGACGCGGCCGGGGAACGGGTCGCCATCGATTCCATCTCCTGGGGAGGGCGTGGGGTGCGTAAGGGTCGGGCGACCGCCCATGATAGCACACCGCCGGAGAGTACGACCGGCCCGGGTCCGCTGCCGGAGAGGTTTGGGGGGACCCCTGCAACGTTCGGGTACTCGTCCGATACGCGCTCCCCCCGCGCCGCGGTGAGGGGGTGTCTCGCAGGCCGTGTCGGCCGTTGACACAGCACCCGCGCACTGGTAGTGTGCCGTCTCGACCCGGAGCCCGTGCCGGCGCGCCGGCGGCTGAAGGGAACACGGCAGAGGGACCTGGCAGATGGCGGGGCCCTTTTTTGTTTTCTCGTGCCTGCGTGGGGGTCGGGCGGTCCCAGGACGGCCCGACTCCTCCTGCAGGTACTGAGCAACGTGCGACACGGTCGACGCAGGATCCGCAGGGACTATTCACGCCGCAAGAGCACCAACAGGAGGAGCGATGGCGGTCCGGCTTTTCGTGGGGAACCTGGCCTATGACGTGACGGAGTCGGAGCTCCGGGAGCTGTTCTCGGCGGTCGCGCCGCCGTCCTACGTGCGCCT
>JACRCS010000090.1 GCA_016218905.1 Deltaproteobacteria bacterium | reverse complement strand
TCGTCCGTTTCGAGGGCGAAGGAATCGAGGTCGACGAGGTGCTCCCGCCCTGCCGCGAGGCCCGCGAGCCGGCGGCGGCAGTCGGGGCAGCCCTCGGCGTGGGCGTTTCCAGGCACGCCGGACCCGAACGAGAGCTCGAGCAGCTCGAGCTCGCCGAGGTGCCGTTCAGCCGAGCGCATGGGCGAGCGTCCTGAGGCACTTGCGGTACCGCTTGTGGATCGTCTTCGCCGAGCCGGGGAGGTCAGCCGCAGCCTCGACCCTCGGCTTGCCCGCCAGGAGGCAGATTCGCATGACGGACCGGCAGAACGGAGAGAGGAGAGAGAAGGCCTTCCGGAACCGGCAGACGACCTGGATCCGCTCGCAGGAATCGTCGGCTGGGTCGAATCCCTCCGCGAGGCCGGGCTCGCGCCGGTGAGTCTCCTGGCGCTGCCGCCGGATTCCGGCGCACTCCCGGAGGAGGACGGCCGTCAGGTACGCCTCCGGGCTTCTCACGGAGGGGGCGGCGAGGACGATCGCGGTGGCCGCCCTTTGCAGCGCCTCCTCGGCATCCTCCCTGGCGAGACCGTAGCGGCGCTGCCCGAGGGCCAGCAGGCCCCGGCCGAGCCGGGAATAGAGGTCGTCCCAGTCCCAGGCCGCGACGGCGATGGAAGGAGCCCGGCCGGCGGATCCGCCCGGCGGCTCTGCGAAGTCCCGCCCGGTCTCACCAACGGTACGTCCTGCGGACGAGGCCTCTCCCGGCACGAGGCGAGATTACTCTCGGCCCACCCCTGCCGGAAGGCCCAGGGCCTCCGTCCGAACCACCCCGAAAGGCGATTCCCTCAGACCGCGGTGGGAGTTTCCTTCGCCTCCTGCTTCTCGACCCAGCGGTTGAAGAGCCACATCGACAGCGCCGAGAGGAACCCGATGGCCATGAGGAGGAGCCAGCCGCGAGACGCCGCGGCGCGGTTCAGCTCGAGGAGGCCGTCGGGCCGCGTCGTCGCCCCCTTCGCCATGACGTCGTTGAAGATCCAGGCGCCGACCGGACCGCCCGTGAGCGAGCCGATGGCGAGCGGGAGGTTCGCGTACCCGAGGAAGAGGCCTTCCTGACCTTTCGGCGCCAGCGCGCCGATGTACTCGGACATGCGCGGAGAGGTGTAGAGCTCGCCGAAGGCGATGAGTCCGACTGTCAGGATGATGAAGATGGAGGCGATCGGGAGGAGGTCGGCAACCGGCGCGCGGAGGCCGCCGCCTGCGTAGAGCGGGTAGAGGTTGATCCCCATCGAGACGCCGATGATCACGCAGCCGACGATCATCGACTTCACCGGCTTCATCTTGCCGAAGAAGCTCGTGACGAGGAGCTGGAAGACGACGATGACGAAGGGGTTCGCGGCGGTATAGAGGTCCATCGCCGGGCTCGTCTCGACGACGCGCTTCACGTAGAGCGGCATCACGTTGTAGACCTGGTTGTAGAGGAAGAAGAAGCCGCTGATGACGACGAGGAAGAGGGCGAAGCGCGGGTTCTTCAGAACGAGGACCATGTCGAGGAGGATCCGGCCGGGGCTGCGCTTCGGCCTGGCCGGAGTATTCACGGCGACCTCGGGCTCCTTGTAGAAGACGAGGACGACGAAGAACGCGACGACGGAGGCGGCGGTGGCGACGCCGAAGATGTACGAGAGGGCGGGGCTCCCGGCGGCCATCTCCGGCGCCGGGCGGAGACGCAGGGCCCACGAGATGCCTGCGGCGGCGCCGGTGATTATGGCGAAGGCGCCGAGCGTCGTCTTCGCGATCGTCCCGGGCTTTTCGCGGTGCAGGACGTTCCACTTCACGAGGAGAGTCAGGAGGGCGGCCGCGATGCCGCAGACGGCGACGACGCCGAGAATGAGAACGACGTCGGGGCGGGTCCTCACGACGAACGCGGTGCCGCGTCCGAAGAGAGACCCGATGTTGATGATCCTGTAGAAGATCGCGAAGCCGAGCGTCGCGAGCGTCCCGGCGGTCTTCTGGACGGTCCCCGAGATGCAGGGCTTGATGACCGATCCGCCGATACCGATCAATAGAATTCCCGCGACGATCGTGCCGACGAGGCCCGTCGAGGCGGTGAACTCCTTCCCGACGATCGGCGCGAGCTTCGCTCCGCCGAACCAGACGGGCGAACCCATCAGTATGTAGCCCGCGGCGAGGAGGACGAAGGCGAAGAGGAGCGACTTCCGGAACCCGACCTGGTCGGCGATGGTGCCGGAGAGGATCGGAAGGAAGTAGACGAGCGTCCAGAGGACGCTGTTGAGGTTCGAGGGCCAGTACGCCCCGAGCCCCAGCTGGCCGAGGTAGATGACGACGAAGCTCGCCATCGAGTAGTAGGCCGCCCGTTCGAAGAGCTCGGTGACGTTCGCGGTCCAGAAGACGGTGGGGAACTTGTCCTGCTTCGTGTCGGTCATCACGGTCCGGGATTGTAGAGGGAGCGCCGCCTCCCCCTTCCCGTACACTTCCCCGGATGGGCGCTTCGGGGCGGCTGGCCCTTTTCCTCGGGATCGTCTTCTCCGTCTGGACGCTGTTGCACGTGTATGCCCTTCAGCGGACGTTCTCGATCCCGGCCGTGGCGCGGGCCGTGCCCTTCGCGGCGCGCGTCTCTCTCTTCGCTCTCCTCTGGCTTTCCTACCCGCTGGGGCGGGCCCTCGCGCGGTCGGCCCCGGGATCCCTGGCGAAGGGCGTTGAGCTCGTCGGGGCCGTCTGGATGGGAGTCCTCTTCCTCGTGGTCTCCTCGCTTCTCGTGGCGGACGCCGTGACGGGTTTCGGAAAGCTCTGGCCGATGGGTGCGGTCCCCGCGCGTTCCGTGGCCCTCGCCGCGGCGGCCGCGCTGTCCGTCGTCGCGCTCGTC
>JACRCS010000538.1 GCA_016218905.1 Deltaproteobacteria bacterium | reverse complement strand
TTTGCGCATCTGCCCCTGAGCGTAGGGTGGGGCGTTCCGCCGCAGGCGGGTTGCCCCACGCGTGGGCGAACCTCGCTGCGCGAGAACCGCCCACCCTACGGCAACCCGGTACGCGCAACTATTTACGACGTCGTGTATAAAACGATCGCAAGTCCCCACCGTCCTTTTATGGCCATGGCCAGCAGGAGAATCCACTTCGAGGCTATTGCGCCCCATGTCAGCGGAAACCAAGGTGGTAGGAGCAACTCGCCGCCGCCCCTCCATTCGATCCCGGCACTCCTCGAGATTAAGAGGCTAGCCCGCTGCATCCCGAAAAGCCCAAATTCCACAATCCAAACTGCAACGTACACCGCAATCAACAGATCCAACTATATCCCTCTCTCGGGAATAACTCTGCCGCGGAGTAGTCACAAAACGATGAATCGTAGCGCTGCCATAGAAGGTGAAGCTGCCTAGTTGCCCGGCAGACCTTCAGCCTCACCCTCGAATTCAGCTTCATCTAAGGGATAGGTCTGCATGTTTCCGTTGGGCACCTTGTAGAGCGTCATGCTTATGTTGCTGTACCGTACGGAATCGGCGAGCTCAACCTCTTTAAGCTCGGACGCTTCTGACCGGAAACGTTGCCCGGTGTCCAACACCTGGTATCTGACGTCGTAGTTGCCAGAACGAATACTTCCGGCAGTGAATTTGTCTCCGGCCTTAATAAACAAATACCTAACAGCACGTCGGCGACCCGAATCTAAACTAAAAATCTTGACGAAAACATCTGTGTCGTTTGCAGAGTTGTCAACTGTTACATTAGACAAGCCGTCAGCAAGCCGTTTCTTATAGCCCCTTACGTAGCCGGAATTTTGCGGCCAAGGACTTCCGTTCGGGGCCGTGGACGGGCGAACATAACGTGGTCGCTCCGGAGGAAGTGAATCAGCTGGCGTGAAATCTCTTCGGCTCGCGCGCGTGGGAGACGGAGAATCTGGATGAGGCGACCTGCTCGTAGCGGTGAAGACTGACGAGAGAGGAGTGAAACTCGCCCTTTCTCGAGTTGCCTATGAGCAACGGCAACATCCGTCTCATCTGCATACCGGATCAGACTCACTGCAAAATAGCTGAAAACGCTCGTAGAGCACTTCAGGGCAGAACCGCGCGTACACTGTCGGTCTTTCCGGCGGGCCGGAGATGGACGTAGCCTGCTCAGACGTTGCAGGCCCAGAGGGGGGAACGCCGCCACTTCCGAAAGCACCGCCGGTCAGTCTTGGGGTCGAGAGGCGTACTGCCTGCGCTTCCGAGCAGTGCCATGCTCTGATAGAACCGGGGGCACAGATGGACGGATGCGAAAGCGCAGCGGGAAGCTGCGCGCTTCGATTCACTGATGTTCGCGTACCACTGAAACGTCGCGGGTTCGCTCACCAAGGCACCTCGAGAGAACCCCACCCCGGGTCCCGGGGGGCATCAGGCCGACCTAGCCCTGCTTGGGCTTCCCGTCCACGGTGTCACGGTCTGGCCAAAAACGAACGAGGCTCCCTGGCGCGGGGTAGTCCGCACTGGCAGCCTCGTCTCATCCGGGCAGAAGGAGGAACTCAAACCCCATATGCCCTCCTTGAAGGATGTCCGAAGAGGTACTTACGCCGACCGGAGCGTTCTCGTCAAGCCGTGCTCATGGGGGAGGCCGGGCGGGACGTTCCTGCTTTTCGTGCCTTTTCGGAGGACTGCACCCGCATAAAGGCCCTACCGTAAGCTGGAAGCGTGCGGCTGCTCACGGGGCGCCGGGAGCTTGACGGATACAGCGGCGGTGGGCTGACACTGGTCTCGTAGCTTCGTTGGTCGGACGGGGAGCAGGTCCGATGACAGCCCGAGCTCTCGACGGCATCGCCCGCGAGATGGCGGGGGTCGTGGTCGAGGGCGTCAATGCTCGAAGGTCGTCCACTTCCGAGCCCAGGCCGACGCCGAATCGGATATGTGATCTTCTCGTCATGGAAGCTCTTCGAAGCTCCACTCGTCGGCCCGACCTCCCCGTGCGAAGAGGCCAGAGATGACGATCGACTACACGGTCCAGATCTGGAAGGAGGGCGAGGAGTACGTGGCGCACGCCATGGCCGTCGACGTCGTGAGCTCCGGCCGGACCCCCGAGCAGGCGCGGGATGCCCTGGACGAGGCCGTCTACCTCTTTCTCGTTAAGGGGCTTGGGGGACAGGCGAATAGCGGTTCGGGAGCGGACGGCGGGACGTTCCTGCTCCTCGTGCCTTTCGAATAACCGCACCCGGCGAGAGGCGCTTCCGGAGGCGAGGAGCGTGCGGCTGCTCACGGGCAGCCCGGAGACGGGACATTCTTGCTTCTTCGTGCCTTCTCGATGGCTCCACCCCGGCGAAGAGGCGCTGCCGCAGAGGACGGGAGCATGCGTGCTCGCCAATGAGAGCGGGCTCGGCCCTGTGATTCCTTGACGGCTTCGGAGCGGCCCAGGACCTTGACGGACCCCGCGGCGGTAGCTGACACTGGTCTTCTATGTTTGTGCGGCTCGCAGGGAGTAGGTCGCGATGAGGGCCGAAGCAATTGATGAGATTGTCCACGAGATGGCGAGAGTTCTGGCCGAGGCTGCCGACGCCCGGAAGGTCGTCCTCTTTGGTTCCCATGCCAGAGGCGAGGCCGGCGCGGAATCGGACGTGGATCTACTCGTCATCGAAGACGAGCCTTTTGGGCCGGGTCGCAGTCGGCGCCGCGAAATGGCCCGCCCTCTCGCGCCTGCTCGCCGAGTTTCCGGTTCCGCAAGACATCCTGGTCTACAGCGCGGAGGAAGTGGAGCGTTGGGCCTCGAGCCGGAATCACGTGGTGGGCCGTGCGCTGCGCGAAGGCAAGGTTCTATATGAGCGAGCTTGACCACGCCGCGTCGCTGCTCGCGATGGCCGAGAAGGACCTCCGGGCGTTGACGGGCATGATGGACGCGGAGGTGTTCGCCGACGAGATTTTCGGTTTCCACGCCCAGCAGGCTGCCGAGAAGGTACTGAAGGCGTGGATCGGATATCTGAGGATGCCGAAGACCGTCGGATCTTCGAACTCTTCGCGTCCCGGGTTCGGGAGCGGTTTCCCGAGGCCGAGTTCTCGGCCTTCGGCTTGCGAGCCTAGGGGTCGCGGGGTTGGATTCGGACCTGGTCGAGGACATGCTTCGCGAGGGGCCGCCGGTTGGACTTGACCTCTTAGGATTCTCTTTCCAGCGTCTGGAATTCGTGGAACTCCCGCCTCTCGAGGAGGGTCGCTCCGCCGGTCTTCAGGCGTCGGAGCCGGCCGTCCTCGAGGAGGCTGCAGAGCTCATGCCGCCTTCTTCGCCTCCTGCCGCACACGGCTCACAGTCATTTCCATCATCTTCTCCTCGGCGCCGCCCTCCGGGGTGACGAACATCTCGTACTCGAGCGCGTCGTTGTCGACGATCCTCATCACGCTGCGCCAGGTCATGGGGCCCCGCACCGGATCCTCGTAGTGGCTCTCCTGGGTGATGGTCCTCCCGTCGGCGCTGGCCGCGCCCTCGAAGTAATAGACCCCGGTGCTCATGGAGTCGATCCACACGGACTGGTACTTCTTCGTGAAGTTGTCGTAGCCGAGGAGGTTCACGCCCTCGAAGGGCTTGCCCATCATCTCACCGGCGTACTCCTGCTGCAGGTAGCGCCCGCCGAGGAGCATCTTCTGGTGGCACGTGCCCGTGCCCTCCACCGGCGGCTGCCCCGGCTCCATCCAGGCCGTGGTCCGGGTGGTCCACGCACCGGCGAGGCTTGCGAGCAGCTGGTGCGGCGCGCTCGGCACCGCGAACTTCTCGTAGACCGCCATCATCTCCTCCGCGGACACCTTCCCTTTCGCCTTCTTCGCCATCGCACACCTCCTTCTCGGCTCCTGCCCTGGTCGGCCGAGCCTTGTCGCTGAACCTAAGCACGAGGTCGGGTGCTGACAAAAGAGAGCCGGGACGTCAACGGGACGTAAGGGAACTTCGGGGCGAGACGTTCTTGCTTTTCCTGTCTTTTCGGATGGCCCCAGCCCGCGGCTGGCGAGAGCAGGTCAGGAGGGGCTTGGGGGGCAGGCGAATATCGGTTCGGGAGAGGACGGCGGGACGGACCTCCCTCTCGAGGACGCCGCATTCGAAAGGCACGAAAGCAGGAACGCCCGTTCTGCGGGAGGGGGTGAGGGCGTCTACCGAAAACGGGACCCTGCCCGGGTGCGCGGTGCGCGGTCCGTGCACGTTCGAGAGCGCCCGCGGTTCAGCGATCCGCTTCCCTGCGGGCCGGCGCGGCAGTTGCCCCGAAGCGCGGCAGCAGGCCCGCCTGCATCCCTGCGGTGAGGGCGACGAGGGCAATCCCGAGGCAGTCGAAGAGGGGCCGCGGGTAGACGAGGAGCAGGCCCGCGGTCACCAGGAAGAGCCGCTCGAGCGGAGAGGTCCGCTCGAGGAGCCAGCCCTGGACCCCGCCGGCCAGGGCGGCGATGCCGACGCAGGCGGTGAGGCTCGTCCACACGATCCCGGTCCACGGGCCGGTCAGCAGAATCCCCGCGCCCGCCGGATCCAGCACGAACATGAAGGGCACCACGAAGGCGGGCAACGTGTACTTCCACGAGTGGAGCGTCGTCCGGTACGGGTTGCCCCCGGTGATGGCGGCGGCCGCGAAGGGGGAGAGCGCGGTCGGGGGTGAGACCTCCGACAGGACGGCGTAATAGAAGATGAACATGTGCGCCGCGGCCTCGGTGACCCCGAGCCGCGTCAGCGCCGGCGCGACGATGACCGCGCAGATGATGTACGAGGCGGTGACCGGGACGGCGAGGCCCACGAGCCAGACGATCAGCCCGCTGTAGAGGGCCGTGAGGAAGACGCTTCGGCCCGCGTACTCGATGATGATCGAGCTGAACTTCAGCCCCAGCCCCGTCAGGGTCACGACGCCCACGATCAGCCCGGCCGCCGCGCAGGTCACCGCCACTCCCAACACTCCGACGGACCCCGCCTCGAGGGCGCGCAGGAGCCGGCCCGGGGTGAGCGCGCACTCTCTGCGGACGAAGCTGAGGGCGACGGCGATGACCGTCGCCCAGAAGACGGCGGTGATCTTGCCTGACGTTCAGCCCCTGCCACGGACGAACGGCGGTGGGGCTCGCGGTTCGCAGGGCGACCCGCGCTGATTCGCCCCCTTTCGTCCCGCGCGTCGTGACGCGCGAACCAAATCGCACGGGCCACCTGGGGCGCCTTCACCCGTTGACGGGAGCCCGCGGCCCCGTCACACTCCCCCTGCGCAAGTCCCGGGGAGGCCCGCTGTGACGCTTTCGATGCATCTCCTCCTCTTTGCGACGGCCCTCGCGGCAGGGCTCGTGGACGCCATTGCCGGCGGCGGCGGGCTCCTGACGGTCCCCGTCCTCCTCGGGACGGGGCTCCCCCCGCACCTCGCGCTGGGGACGAACAAGCTCCAGGCGTCCTTCGGGAGCTTCATGGCGGCCCGGACCTACCTGCGGAGCGGGGGCGTCTCCTGGCGCCAGGCCGGCGGCGGGATCGCCTGCACGCTGGTGGGCGCGGTCCTCGGGACCCGGTGCGTCCAGCAACTGTCGCCGGATCTCCTCCGGCGCCTCATCCCGCTGCTCCTCCTCGGGATCTTCCTCTACGCGCTCTTCACGCCCAGGCTGGGGTTCGAGGACGTGCACCCGCGCCTCTCGCCCGCGCTCTTCTACCCCGTCGTCGGGGTCGGCCTCGGCTTCTACGACGGCTTCTTCGGCCCGGGAACGGGCTCCTTCTGGGCGATCGCCTTCGTCGTCCTCCTGGGCTTCAACCTGGCCCGGGCCACCTGCTATACGAAGATCATGAACTTCACGAGCAACGTCGTCTCTTTGGCCGTCTTCACCGCCGGAGGGGACGTGCTCCTCTGGACGGGGCTCCTCATGGGGGCGGGGCAGGCGGCCGGCGCGCGCATCGGCGCCCACCTGGTCCTGCGCCGGGGCCCCGGCTTCGTCCGGCCGGTCTTCCTCGCCGTCGTCTTCGCGACGACGCTGAAGCTCCTCTACGATGCGTTTGTTAACGGGTGAGGGGGGAGGCGTGATAACGGCGAGCCGCGGAAGGAGTTCATCCGGGAGCTCGCGGTGGAGACGGGGAACCTGGATATCTAGCGCTGCTGGACTCTGACCTCCCCCGGAAGCCGCCCCGTCCGACGCGGACCGCATCCCATCCCGACCCGCGCTCTCCGGCACGAGACGGGATGCCGCGGCTACCGCAGGAACCAGCCCGGGTGCGCCAGGAGCAGGGCCGCGAGCGCGACGACCCCCAGCCCCATGATTGCGGAAGCGAGCTCGAGCCACTTCCGGCGCCAGAGCCCGCCGAGCCCCGCCACGGCCGAGACGACGAACCAGATGCCCGGCGCAGTCCACCAACCACCCAGGGCGAAGAAGAGCCGGCTGAGCAGCAGGAGCGTCACCCAGACTAGGGCCCACTTGGCCAGGGCCGCCCGGCGCGTACGGTCGACCAGGGATTGGAGCTCGTCGCCCTTCCTGCGATGACGGGGGAGCGGCACGCTCAGGAGCTCGAGGATGCGGAGGTTCTCGAAGACGTCAAATCCCGCCGCGGCGGTGCCGCAGCCGAAGGCCCCGACGGCGAGAGGGAGCATGGCAGGGTCGTTCCGCACCATCAGCCAGGAGAGGCCGCCGAAGAGGAGCCAGTAGAGCGCGATAAAGGCGAAGTCGGCCTTCTGGATCTCCGCCAGCGTCTCCCGGTCCGGGTCGCGCGTGCCCCCGGCCACGGTGAAGACGTCGTGAGATGATTCGGGCACCTGCATTGCCAGGATCGGCGCCTGGATGCCCGAGCTCGTTCGGAAGCCCCTCCCCACGAAGTCGAGGCTCCTGGCGTGGCGGTTCATCCAAAGGCCCAGGAGCGCCATCAAGGCTCCGACGGTGCCGAGGGCTCTGACGAGGTACTCGGGAGGCGTCCGGGCGACCGCCCACCACTCGAGCCCCTCGCCGACGATCCGCCACGCCTCGAAAGCGCCGAACGCAGCGAAGCCGAGGACGCCGAAGACGAGGAGCGTCTTCAGCGCCGCGATCGTGGAAGTCTTCCGGCGCATATAGTCGCCGAGGAGCCCGGCGGCGAGGTGGACGGCCGCGGTGGCGGCGAGCAGTCGCCAGCCGACGCGCTGCACCTCCGCCGACGAGAAGGTGAGACCCGCCACGACCAGGGCGGCGGCGAACGCGTAGACGAGTTGGAGCCAATAGCTGAAGAGGAGCTGCGGCAGACTCCTCGGCAGGGCCACCTCCACGAGCCCCCAGAAGAGCCGCCCGAGCCTCGCGACGAGCGCGAGGCGCTTCACCTCCACCTGACGGCGCTGCGCGAGCCCCTCGAGCATCTTGCCCACGACCTGGGTAGCGCGGGCGAGGGCGCGGAGCGCCCCCTTCGGGTTGGGTTCCCGGTCGAGCTTTTCGCAGTAGTCCCGGAGGGCCTCCTTCTCGTCGAGGAGGATCCTCTTGGCGAAGGCGAGGGTGTCCGGCGTCGCTCCGGTCGCCGCGAGCCGGTCGTAGAGGGACGAGCGCTGACCGTCGCTCAGCTCCTCCCGCAGGATGATCTTGTGCGCCTCGTCGATCAGGAGTCTGCGATCCGCCTCGTCCCGTGCGTCGGGGAGCGAGGCCGTGATGAGGCGCTCCGCCGCGTCGAGCCTCCCCCACATCATGTCGTTCCGGCGCCACTCGGTCTCCAGGAACCCGCCGAAGTGGCCGAGGGCGGCGCCGGCGAGCTTCCCGGCGGACCCCGTGCTCCCGGGAAGGACGTCGTTCAGGCACCCGGCGTCCTCGGGGCTGATGCGAATCACTCCCACCGCCGCCCCTTCGCCGACGACGTCGGTCTGGAAGAGGATCGGGAAGAGCACGAGGTCGTAGTCTTCGTAGCGGTCGAAGTAGTGCCGGAGGGTGGCGCGGGCAGCCGCGGCCGGAGGGGTCGGGCCGGGCTCGCGCAGCTCCTGGACGATCGCCCCGGCCGCGGGGTCGCTCCAGACCGCCCGGAGAAGGCCCCGCAGTCGGTCCGCCGTCCCGTCCAGCCACTCCCTCGCCGTCCGGTTGCCGGCCAGGAACTCCCGGGCGCGTTGCGTACACTCTTCTTCGTGGAAGGGCGCCTCCGCCGGGCGCAGGCATCCGCCCTCCCCGTCTCGGAGCCCCGCGGAGGTGACGCCGAGGAGGCAGTAGAGATCGTCCAACGAGATGCCGAGCGCTCCGACGGCCTCCAGGAGCGGGCTCTCCTGCCGCCACGACGGCCAGAGCTGGCGCTCGAGGTCCTGCAGGCGCCGGTAGAGGGGGAGCAGGGCGGTCTTGATAGCCGTCAGCTCGCGCCGAAACTCCGCCTTCGCCGTTGCGGTCTCGGGCGCGGCCCGTTCGACCCACGCGCTCTGGCCGCGGAAGCGCAACATCTCCACGGCGAGCGCGTCGAGCCGCCAGAGGTCGTCGATCTTGTTGAGGACGAAGCGGATCCGGCGCAGCCGATAGGCCGCGTCGAAGTCCATCAGGAACTGGTTCTGGGTCGGGGCGCCGCCCTCGCCCGGGGTCGCGCGGTCGCAGTAAGCCAGGTAGTTCCGGTCCCGCCAGGCGCGCACGAGACAGCGGACGGCCTGGAAGACCGACGAGCGCTCGTCGAACTCGTAGAGCCGCGCGAGCATCGAGACGAGGTCGTCCGTCACCGAGGAGACCTTCAAGCGGTTGTACGCCACGTACGCCGGCCCGAACCGGGTGTGCATCTCGGCCACGTCCAGCTTCACCCACTCACCGGGCTTCAGCTCCGGGCGCCGCGTCGGCTCGCCGCGCCGGCCCGCTTCCTCCAGGTCCCGCTCGATTTGGGCGAGGAGGCGCTTCACCCGCTCCATGTCGCGGTTGCGCTCCAGGACGCGCTGGAGGTCCTCGCGGATGGTCTCGTACGCGGGGATCTTGATGAGGGCGGCGAGGCTATTCTCGAGGGCGTCCGGCTTCGCGCGCCTCGGGGCCTCCCGCTCCGGATGCTCCGGCGCCGGTTCCACGTAGATCAGCTTGCGTTCGACGTGGACGGCCGCGTGCCGCTTCACGAGCGCGTCGAGGGCGTAGCTGAAGGGCTTGTTGTCGAGATACCCGCCGTCTCCGAAGGAGCGGTGGGGGAAGGGCACCTGGGCGGGCGCCGCGGCCAACGCCCGGAGGTAGCTCGGAAAGAACTTCCGCCAGCGCGCCGCCCCCGAGCCGCAGTCCGGCTTCCCCGCGAAGGGAGGGGTGACTTCCAGGACGGGGTCGATGTCGGCCAGGGTCATCGGCTCGAAGGCGAACGGGAACGCCGACGTGCAACGCGCGGCGAACGCGAGGAAGGGATTGTTCTCCTGCACGAAGTCGTTCGCGTCCTCCGCCCCCGCGGCGGCGCTCCGGGTGTAGGCGAAGTGGAAGACGTTCTCGTGGCGCCGCTCGTAGACGAGCTTGTCGGCGAGGCGCAGCGGCACGACGAGGCCTTCGACGTCCGTCGCGGTCACGAAGACGTCCAGTTCGTCGGCCAGGGGCGTACCGGCCCCGGCGCGCTCATCCATGCCGTTGAACGCCGCGAGGAGCTTCGCGTACATGCGCTGGCTGTTGAGGAGGGACTGGGGCGGGTCCTGACGCTGGAGCGGCGCCTCCACGGACTTCGCGTCGTTGAGGAGCAGCCGGATGTCGCCCTCGTCGATCCAGAGCTTTTTGAGCTGGTCGAGCCGCTGCCCGTTGGCGAGCGCCTTTCCCAGGTAGAGCCCGTTGATGCCCCCGGCGGAGGTGCCCGAAATCACGTCCACCACGAAGCGCGTCCGGATCGGGGCGTCCCGCTCGACGGGCCCACCCCGCTCCTCTTCGAGGCGCCCGGCCAACTGTCCCAGGCGGCGATACACTGCCTCGGTGGAAGGGGGTCGTTCGTCGTCCGCGGCGGGCAGGGGCGCGAGGGCGTCGGGAGCGGTAGCCCGCACGACGCGAAGCATCTCCTGCGCGACGCCGTTGATGTAGATGGCGAGCGACACGCCCCCGTACATGACGAGGGCGAGTCGGACCTCCTGGGTGGATTCGTACGCAGAGTTCCCGTTCATCGTCCTCCTCCCTCGCTCGGTCTGTAAGAAGCGGGCGCGCCTTGCCTCGCGGCGGTGCGTGAGGAAGCCATCAAAGAAGAAGAAGCCGCGGCGGGATCACCCGCGGCGGCTTCCGTGTCGAAAAAGGGAAACGGTTCTCGGGTCCCCCCACCCATCCATTGCAACCATTGATAGCAGGCCCCGCCCGTGGCGGCAAGGGTGGGAGGAAGGAACTTCGAGGGACATCGATTCCTCTTGTGCGACCTGATCGTCTTGGGATCGAGCAGCGGCCCCGAGCCCGGAGCCATCGATATCGGCGGCCTCACGAAGGACCTCCTGCGCCGCTCGCCAGTGCCGATCCTCATCTCCCCGCCGGCCGGGAACGACTGAGCGGGCACCTCAGCGCCCCCTCCTGCAGCCGCGCCAGCACCGCGTCCAACGCCTCCGGCGAGAACGGCTTCGAGAGGTAGTCGTCCATGCCCGCCGCGAGGAAGCGCTCGCGGTCTCCGGCGAGGGCGTGCGCGGTGAGGGCGACGATCGGGAGGTCTCGGGGACAACCCGGGACGGCGCCCGCTCGGACTCGCTGGGCGACCTC
>JACRCS010000537.1 GCA_016218905.1 Deltaproteobacteria bacterium | reverse complement strand
CTGGCCGGGAAGGGGGATGGGTCGACCTGGACGTTCTGCGCGTTGGCGTCGACGTCCTGGGGCTGCGGAACCGGCGGAGGGTCGAAGACGAGGTCGTCCGGAAGCACCGTCTGCCCTCGCGTGTTGACGAAGATCGTCTGGCCCGAGGTGCCGGACCGATCCGACAGGCGCTGGACGCGGCCGTCGAGGGACTCCACCGCGAACCGGACAGGGCCGCTCGTGGTGATGTTGTTGAGGAAGAAGTACCCCTCGGCGTCCGTCTGACCCGCCAGCACGTCGTCGATCAGAATATTGGCTCCCGCGAGGGGCTCGTTGTACTTCGCATCCCAGAGTCGGCCGGAGAGGCCGAACCCGGCGATCCGGACGCCCGCCGCGTCCACGGCCACCAACTGGCGCCGGTCCCCCAGGACCTTGATGTCCAGGGGGCCGGTGAACCGGGCGACGGTGTAACGCTTCAGATAGTCCGCGGGGAGTCCGAACCCTCGGGTGGTGAGGAACCAGTGGGGAATGAGGGTGACCTTGCCGGAGATCGAGTCGGCCACGTAGAGCCCGTTCTCGTCGCCGTCGATCCCGGTGAGCCAGGCGCCGGCGAAGGGGTTCGCGTCGGGGAGGAACGCGCGCTCGAGGATGCCGCCCTTCGGGGCCTTCAGAATTTCGTTGCCCTGCGTGAAAAAGAGGGTGCGGTACGCCGGGTCCCAGAAGAGGCGCGTCGTGTCCTGGAAGAAGAGCTGCACGTCCGGCGACGAGGACACATACCCCTGGCTCACGTTACGGTCGACGATTGCGCCGTCGTAGAGGTCGAGCCGGTTGATCCGCTGCTCCATGCCGTCGGCCACGAATAAGACCTGATCCTTGCCGTCGAGCGCGTAGGTCAGCCCCTTCACGTCGGTGCTGCGGGCATACTGGAGGAGCATGCTGTAGTAGTTGGTGGAGCCGACGAGCACCCGCGAGTTGTCCTGGCTGCTGAAGCGGAAGAGGCGTCCGCCGAACTGGAGGTCGGAGGCCCGGTTGTCGGTGTAGAGGTTGCCGTACGCGTCCGAAGCCAGGCCGGTCTGGTACGGCGTCTTGAAGCCGGCGTCCACCCGCACCTTCAGGCCCTCGCTCGTCCACTTGAAGATCTTGCTCGTGTCGGGGAGGCTGACGAAGATCTCGCCGGTGCGCTCGGCCACAGCGAGGTCGATCCGGGGAAACCGGCTCTCCGCCGCAGTTCCCACATAGACCATGGCCGGGTCCGAGTACTCGCTCCACTGGTAGATGACGCCGGTCAGGATCGCCTCCATCGCGTCCAGGCACGTGAACATGCCGTCGACGAGGATCTTTCCGCTCGCGCCGGTGGACTTCTCCACGAGCAGATCGAAGCCGGCCTTCACGATGGGGTCGATGTACGGCTTGTTGGGAATCGTGTGGCCCCGCATCACCCGGGTCACGAGCCGGTAGGTGTTGGTTCCGGGGGCCGGATCGGTGTCCACGAAGCGCAGCCGCATGTCTCGGCCGCTCTTCTGCAGCGCATAGCGCATGGCGGCGCGACCCACCTCGTCGTCCTCCACGTCTGCCAGTTGCGCGTTGAAGCGGTAGGAGGGGAGCACCGTGATCAGGTTTCCGAAGCCCGGCACACCCCGGCTCTGGCGGTAGACGGCGTAGTAGTACTTCCACGTCGACCCGTTCGCCGCCGTGCCCACCTCGTCCTGGGCGGGTCGGAACGTAACCTGGACCGTCTGCGTCCCACCGTCTTCCTGGGGCACGAGGACCGCGCTGTCGACATACGGCGCGTTCGGCCGCGCCGACTCGACGAAGTTCTTGATGAGGTCGTTGATGATGAGGTCTTTGAACAGGGAGTTGGCCACCTGGCCGACGATGGACCCCACCACGTCGGTCATGATGCCGGCCGCCGCGCTCGCGAACTGCGTGACCTTTCCGATCGTGGCCGCTGCCTTCTTGCTGTCCTCGAAGCTCGAGACGAAGTCCTCGGCGCGCACCTTCGAGAGGTACTGCTGGTCGGTGAAGTCGAGCAGTTCCAGGTAGTCCGTCCAGCGCTTCACCGCCGTCGCCTTCGTGGCCGCGTCCTCCACCAGGGTCGGGGAGATGGCCTTCTTCAAGGACTCCAAGTAGGGATCGATCGTCACGCTGCTCGTGAGACTGACGATCTGGCTCGTGCCGACGCTCTCGAAGACCTCGCACCACGGCACCAGCGAGGGGTCCCCGGCGTCAATGATCCGGCAGGGACCGTCGAGCACGATGAGGACCTCTGAGGGCTTGCTCCACTCCCCCGCGCTGTCCTGCACCACGAGCCGGAAGGTGTGCTTGCGCCCGATCAGGGTGCTCTGATCCTTCGGCATCAGCTCGATCGTCGGGCTCATCTCGTCAGCAGGGTCCGGGTCGGCGCTCGAGGTGCGCACCCACTTGTAGAGCACGAGGGTCCGCCCGTTCTTTGCGTAGGACGTCGAGCCGTCGAGGGTCACCGGGATCGAGCCGGTGTCCTTGCTGACGGGGATGGTTTGCGTCGGGCCGGCGTAGGCCACGGGCCGGGTGTCCGCCGCTTGTGCGAGCAGGAGCGCCCGGGGTTGCGGCATGTCGGAGGCCACCCCCAGATCGCGCGTCCACTCGTTCCAGGCCAGCAGGACGCCTCGGTCGCTCGGATCGTTTCGGCCCAGTGCCCCGAGCCCTTCATCCGGAAGATCCTGGTAGTAGAGGACCTGCGACGAGACGTACCCGAAGACGGTCACGGAGAAGAGGTAGGACTGCACGGCGTTGAGCGGCGTGTCCTGACTGAGCGTCGGCGGTTCCGGTGACACCGTCCGAGCGCGGTTGAACATCGCCACGAGCAGGGCGTTCGCCGGGTCGGTGGGATCGCTCCAGGCGCGGTTCACCTGCTCCTGGAGGGACTTGAGGAGTCGGAAGAGGCTCGGGGGGTTGCTGTTTTCCCAATCGAAGGCAAGGATCATCCCCTGGAGAATGACGCCCAGGGGCATCGTCTCGCCCCGGTGCCAGCGGCCGACCGTGGCCGTCAAGCCGTTCGGCTTCAGGCTCGCGATGCCGTTGCCCTCCACGTTGGGGTTCTGCTGGTTGCCGTACTCGTCGACCAGGCCGTAGTGTTTTCCACCGACGGCGAACAGGGTGTCTCGGATCAGCTGTTTGCCTTCCTCCGGATCTCCGGTGAAGGAGAACGTCCCGAGGCCGCGGCCGACGACACTGCCCAGGCTGGCCGCCGGCGCCGTTGCAGGGTCGAAGACCGTGGGCGTGAGCTCGAGATCCTCCACGACCACCGGAACGCCGATCTGGGGCGAGATGCGAACGACCACGGATTGGTGGTTGAGGGCCGTCACCAGGAGGTCTTGCTGGCCGGGCGGCACGCCCTGCAGCGTGAACGAGCCGTCGCTGCCCGTCGTGGCCCGCACGGTCGTTCCCTGGATGACCACGGTCGCGCCCGCGATGGGAACCCCGGTTCCCGGCTCGAGCAGGCGTCCGGTGACCGTCGTCTTTCCGCTCAGCACGTTGAACGCGTTGACCGAGACCGCCGTCTCCGAGCCGGTCACCACGCGGACCGAGCGGGCACCCACGGCGGCCGCCGGGTCGATGGCAATCGTGGCCAGGGCTTGCGACGGACCACTCACGAACAGGGACTTCACCGCGATGCCGGCACCGAAATCGGCCCCGCTCGTGCCCGCCGCGAAGTGAGTGGCGTAGGCACCCACGTCTCCCGTGAGGGTCACGGTCACCGTTGCGCCCTGCTCACCGGTGGTCGGGCCCATGCCGGTGATCAGCGTCGACTTCTGGGCGGGTTTCGGCTCTGCCGCGCTGTTGACCGTTCCCGTCACACGCTGGGTGGCGAGGAAGCTCGGGCTCTCCACCGGGTCGACGTTCAGAACGAGCGCCTCCCCTCCGCCGGGGCCGCCCCCGCCGGGCTGGGGCGGGCTCACCGTCACGGTCACCTGCTTGCCGGTCGCCGCCTTTCCGTCGGAGGCGACCACCGTGATGTCGTAGACGCCGACCTGTTCGAGGCTTGGCGAAAACGTGAGGTTGCCGACCGAGGGGAGGAGCACCGCGCTCGGCGGCAGACCGGTGGCCGTCAGAGCCACGACGTCTCCGTCGGGGTCGGTCGCTGAGACGGGGATCGAGAGCGCGGTCCCTGCTGCGACGGTCGCGGTGTCCTGGAGCGTCAGCACCGGCGGCCGATTCGTGGCCCCCACGTCGATCGGCACGGTCGTGCTCGTCGTCAGCCCGTAGGTATCTCGGGCCGTAAAGGTGACGAGGTACGTGCCGGAGGACACGTATCCCGGCTGGAACACGTAGGTCCCGCTGGCCGAGACCCCGGGCGCGGCCTGGAACGTGGCCGAGGCCACCAGGGGCGAGGCCGAGAGGGAAACCGGCCGTCCGTCCGGGCTCGTGGCCGAGACGGCAATCGTCAGCGGGGTCGAACTCCCGGCGGCCACCTGATAGGGCGGCGGCGTGAGAACCGTCACGGTGGGGAGTTGGACCGCCTCCTTCGCGACCGTGATCACAACGCTCTTCGGCGCGCCCGCCGCGCCCTTGTCGTCGGTGACCACCAACGTGAAGGTGTGCGTCCCGGCCGCCAGGGAGACCGTGGGCTTGGCTTCGTCCGCCGGGTCGGGGCTGCCAACGCCCCCGGTCCACGCATAACCCGTGACGATTCCGTCGCTGTCGGTCGACTTCGTTCCGTCGAGTTGGACGCTCGCCACGGTCCGCACGTATGACAAGGCGACCGTGCGGTCCGGCCCCGGGTCCGCGGTCGGCGGCTGATTGCCCGTTGAGGTAATGGTCACGGTCGCCTGGGACGTCGCGGTCAGACCCTTGGGATCCGTCACCGTCAACGTG
>JACRCS010000536.1 GCA_016218905.1 Deltaproteobacteria bacterium | reverse complement strand
GCGGCGGCTACGGCGATCGGGACGCCACCGCCCTCGACTTCCTGGAGGAGGTGGGCTTCGAGCGCGACTCGTCGGTTCCCTTCAAGCCGGCGAGCGTCCTTCCCCACGGGTACCTGAAGCGCCTCGAGCTCGCGCAGTGCCTCGCCCTGCGTCCCGACCTGGTGATCCTGGACGAGCTCTTCTCGGGGCTCTCGCTCGCCGAGGTTGCGAGCACGGTGCCCATCATCGAGAAGCTCCAGGCCGAGGGGAAGGCGCTCATCATGATCGAGCACCGGCTGCGAGAGCTCTTTCGGATCGTCGACCGGGTCGTCGTCCTCAACTACGGCCAGATCATCGCGAGCGGGACCCCCAAGGAAGTGATGGAGAGCGACGCCGTCAAGCGCGCCTACCTCGGCTCGGAAGAAGGATAGGGCATGCTCGAAGTCCGCAACCTGATGGTCTTCTTCGAGAACGCGCTCGTCGTCAACGACTACAGCATGGACGTGAAGGAGGGCGAGATCCGGGGCGTCATCGGCTCCAACAGCGCCGGGAAGACGACCCTCATGAATGCCCTCTCGGGGCTGCTCGTCGACCGGAGGACGAAGGAGCGGCGGCGCGGGGGAGAGCGGATCACGGTCATGGGGAGCATCCGCTACCTGGGCGAGGAGGTCCTGGAGCGAAAGCCCGCCGACCGCGTGAAGCTCGGCGTCGTCCTCTGCCGCGAGCGCCACCCGGTCTTCCCGGAGAGCGACGTGCTGGAGAACATCCGGATCGCCGGGTACCTCCGAAGCCGGCCGGAGGTCCGGGAGACCATCGACTTCGCCTTCGGCCTCTTCCCCAATCTCAAGACGCACTGCGGAAAGCGCGCCGGCTTCCTGAGCGGGGGAGAGCAGCAGATGCTCGCCATCGCCATGGCCCTGGCCGCGCGGCCGCGACTGCTCCTCCTCGACGAGCCGCTCCTCGGCCTGAGCCCCTTGATGCAGCGCCACGTCGTGGAGAGCGTCGTCAGGATTCGCGACGAGCTCGGGGTCACGACGGTCATCGCCGAGCAGTTCGCCAGACCGATCCTCCCGCTCCTCGACTACGCCTACGTCATCGAGAACGGCATGACCGCGCTGGCCGGGACGGGTCCGGAGCTGATGGAGAACCCGGAGGTCAAGGCGGCGTACTTCGGGGTCTGACCGCGGCGCGGTCAGACCCCGCGTTCCGCGTTCTGCGTTTCACGTTCTGCGTAAGAGCTCGGGAACTCCGTAGTCCCGCAGAACGCCACATCCGGCCCTTTACGCGAAACGCAGCACGCAGTACGCAGAACGGGGCACCCAGAACGGGTCTTTTCACGCAGAACGCGACACGCAGAACGCAGAACGGGACGTTTGCATGGACATCTTCCAAGCCTTTAAGGCCCGCGCCGAGGCGAGGCCTCGGGCGGCGGCGATCTACTATCTCGGGACTCGATACACCTACGGTCAGGTGCTCGCCTGGGCGCTGGCTTTCGCGGGTTCCCTGGAGCGGATGGGGGTGGGCGCGGGTGACCGGGTCCTCCTCTACCTCCCCAACTGTCCTCAGTGGGTCGTCGCCTGGCTCGGGACGCTCGCCCGGGGCGCGGCGGCCGTTCCCATCGCGCCGATCTACACGGCCCGGGACATCGCGTACATCGCCGGGGACAGCGGCGCCGGGGCGATCGTCTGCACGGACACGAACTACGGATACGTCGCGGAGGTGGCGGCGGAGGGGCGGCTCCGGCACGTGGTCCACACGAATCTCGCGGACCTCCTGCCTTGGGGAAAGCGGGCGTTCGGGCACCTCTTCGACCGGCTCCCCACCGGGCGGGTCGCCGCCGGCGCGGCGGCGGTCGCCTTCCGGAGCTGCCTCGGCGCTCCCCAGACCGCGGCGGTCCCTCCGCAGGGGGACGGGCTCGCCGAGATCCTCTACACCGGCGGCACGACGAGGCATCCCAAAGGGGTGCCTATCACCCACCGGCTCTTCCTGGAATCCGCAGCACCGCAGCTCCGCGTCGCTGATCCGCTCATCGCCCCGGGGGAGAACGTCATCCTCCAGGGCGCGCCGCTCTTCCACATCCTCGGCCAGGTCTTCGGGCTCGGCGCCCTCTGCCTCTACGGGGACGCGCTGATCCTCCTGCCGCGGGTGAACGTGGACGCCCTCATGGACGCGGTCGCGCGGCACCGTGCCACGTCGATCTTCGCCGTGCCCGCGATGTACCGGATGGTCCTGGAGCACGATCGGCTCGACCAGTACGACCTCGGCTCCCTCCGCTACTGCTTCAGCGGCGGCGACGTCCTTCCGCCGGAGCTCGGCCGGCGCTGGCAGGAGCGGATGGGGAAGCGGATCTATCAAGGCTACGGCGCGACCGAGACGATCGGGGGAGTCTCCCTCTCGCCCGTGGACCGGGAGGTGCCGACCGAGTCCATGGGGCTCCCCCTCCCGCACAAGCGGATCCTGATCGCGGAACCGGACGGGTTCTCTCCCGTGGAACCGGGTGCGCCCGGGGAGCTCCTCGTCGGCTCGGACCCCATGGTCGACACCTACTGGAACAAACCCGAGGAGACCCGAGAGGCGTTCGTGCGCATGGACGGGACGGTCTGGTACCGCACCGGAGACATCGTCTCCCAGGACCGTGAAGGCTTCCTCTACTTCGTCGATCGGACCGTCGACACGATCAAACACAAGGGCTACCGGGTCTCGGCGTCCGAGATCGAGGCGGTCCTGCAGGAGCACCCGGCGGTCATCGCCGCCTGCGCCGTGGGAGTTCCCGACCCGAACGTGGGCGAGCGCGTCAAGGCCCTCGTGGTCCTCAAGGGCGACGTGAAGGGGCTCTCGGGCAACGACCTCATCCGCTGGTGCCGGGAGCGCCTCGCCAGCTACAAGGTGCCCCAATACATCGAGTTCCGCGACATGCTCCCGAAGAGCAAAGTGGGCAAGCTCCTGCGCCGCGAGGTCCGCGGAGAAGAGAAGAAGCGGCGGGAGAAGGGGAAGTGGGAGGGCGCCGCCGGAGTCTGAGCCCCTGGTGCCGCGTGGCGGCCGCAGGCAGGTGCGCTATGATCGCACCGATCACGCGGTCGGCTTGGAAGTGGGGAGGGCAGCAGGTGGCTGAGGTCGCGCTTACGTACTCCGAGTACCTGAAGATCGAGGAGCTGCTGGCCCTCCAGCGGCCGCTCTCCGAGGAGCCGGACGAGCTCTTCTTCATCGTCATTCATCAGACGTACGAGCTCTGGTTCAAGGAGCTCCTCCACGAACTCGACCGCCTACGGGCCTTTTTCGAAGAGGGCGATACGCCGCGCTGCCTCCATACGCTCAAGCGGGTCCTCGCCATCGAGCGGATCCTCCTGGCCCAGCTCCACACCCTCGAGACCATGACCCCCCAGGAGTTCCTGGCCTTTCGCGACTTCCTGGGGATGGCGAGCGCCTTCCAGTCCTTTCAATTTCGGGAGATCGAGTTCGCTCTGGGCCGCAGGCGGCGGGCCGACCTCCAACGCTTCCCGGAGGGTTCTCCCGGGCGAGTGCGCCTGGAGGCGCGCTACACGCACCCGAGCGTGTGGGACTCGTTCCTGCGCTTCCTGGCCGGGAGGGGTTACGCGGTACCGGTCGAGGCGCTGGAAAGGGACGTGACCCGATCCGTCGAACCGTGCGAACCGCTCCGAACGGTTCTCGAGAGGGTGTACGCGGAGGATCCCCTCGTCACGCACGTCTGCGAGCTCCTGGTGGACCTCGACGAGAGGTTCATGCAGTGGCGCTACCACCACGTGAAGCTCGTCGAACGAATGATCGGCAGGAAGAAGGGCACCGGCGGCTCGGCCGGGGTCCAATACCTGGAGACCACGCTCAAGCCCTTCTTCCCCGACCTGTGGGCCCTGCGCACGGAGCTCGCCAACCCTTGATGAAGGCCGAGGCCCTCTATCGGGCGCCCAACGCGCTGGCGGCGCACTACAGCCGGTTTCGGGTCGCCGAACGGCTGCTCCTCACCGGCCACTCTCACCAGGCGTGGCCGGACCGCGGCTTCCAGGGGCAGATGCAGGCGTGGCTCGACGCCGCCGAGCACCTCGACGAGAAGTGGGAGCATGCCTTCCGCAGGGCCGAGCGGGTACGCCGGGGGTTTGCCCGGCTGCTGGAGGACTCCGAGGGCGAGTTCGCGCTGGCGGCGAGCACCCACGAGCTCGTCGTTCGCTTCCTGTCGGCTTTGCCGCTGCGTTCCAGGCCGCGGCTCGTCACCACCGACGGCGAGTTTCACACGATCCGCAGACAGCTCGACCGCCTCGGGGAGGAGGGGGTCGAAGTGGTCCGAGTACCGTCCGTACCGGCGGGGGAGGTCGCGGAGAGGCTCGTGAAGGCGCTCGACGACCGCACGGCGGCCGTGCTCGTGTCGGCCGTTTTCTACCGGAACGCCCACATCGTCCCCGGCCTCGGCTCGGTGCTCCGAGCTTGCAGGCGCCGAGGCGCGGAGCTCCTCGTGGACGTCTATCACGCCCTGGGCGTCGTGCCCTTCTCGCTCCTCGAGGAGGAGCTGACCGGGGCGTTCGTCGTCGGGGGCGGTTACAAGTACTGCCAGTTGGGAGAGGGGAACTGCTTCCTCCGCTTCCCGCGGGAGTGCGAGCTACGCCCGGTGATCACGGGCTGGTTCAGCGAGGTCGAGGCGCTCGCCGCCGCGCCGAAGGGGCACGAAGTCTCCTACGGCGCCGGGCCGGCCCGCTTCGCCGGCTCCACGTACGACCCCACGAGCCACTACCGGGCGGCCGAGGTGTTCGACTTCTTCGAGGAGATGGACCTCCGGCCCGCCCTCCTGCGGGAGGTGAGCCGGCACCAGATCGGCCTCCTGGCGGCCTCCTTCGACGCCTTGGACGCCGATCCCCGAGTCCTCGCGCGCGACCGCTCGGTCCCGCTGGAGCAGCTCGGCGGGTTCCTGGTCCTCCGGTCCCCGCGCGCCCCAGAGCTCTGCGCCGGGCTGAAGCTGCGCGGCGTCTCCACCGACGCGCGCGGCGACGCCTTGAGGCTCGGCCCCGCGCCCTACCTCACGGACGCACAGCTCGGCGAGGCCGTGGCGGCGCTGGCGGAGGTCCTTCGCTCGCTGGAAGGCTAGGGCTCCTTTCAAGTTCTCGGGCCCTGCTCCCGAAAAGGAGCGGAACGTTCCACGGAGGGTGAACCGGCTCCACGGAGGGAGACCCATGCAGGTGAATTGGAAGGACCGCCCCGAGTGCCCCAGCGCCTTCTTCGACTTCCTGCTCTCGGAGGGCTCTCACGCCTTTTTCCGCACGGAAGAAGCGGAGGGGAGCTACCTCGCCTGGACCTCCCTGGGCGAGGCGGAGAGGGCTGCGCTCCTGAAGGCAAAGCACGACCTGGAGGAGAGCATCGGGCGCGCCGCCGCGGAGCTCAAGGCGGCCCTGGCCGGGCGGTTGGGCCCCGTTCGCTGACGGCCTCCCCGGCCCGCGAGTCACGCGCCACCCGTCACCCGACCTGACCTTCACTCGAGCTGAGCCCTGAACGCCAGGAACTCGCGGCGGAGGGCATCCAGCTCCGCCCTCAGGGATTCCACCTGACCTTCGAGCGCCCGGATGCGCGCATCCTCGTCGGACTCCGGCTGTGAAGCGGGGTTCGGGGAACCGGACGCTTCGACTGCGACCGGGCCGGAGAGCAGCTGGGCGTAACGGTGCTCCTTGCGGCCCGGTTGCCGCTGGAGCCTGGAGACGAGCGGCGCCTCCCTCGCAATCAGGCCCTCCAGAGTGCTCTCGACCGAGGCCAGGTCCCCAAAGGGATGCATGCGCTCCGCCCTGCCCCGCAGTTCACCGACGGTCTGGGGACCTCGCAGCATCAGCTCGGCGAGGACGGCCACTTCGGGGTCCTTCAGGAGGAGCTTGCCGCCGAGATTGTGCAGGTACTTCGGGACCCTCCCCCCCTCGGCATCGTAGACCGCCACGAGGCCCGCCTTGCGCAGCCGGTCGAGACCTCGGACGACTTCGCCCTCCTCCAGCGTCAGAACGGGATCCCGGTTCGTCTTCTGATTGCACGCGTTCGTCAGCGCGTTCAACGAGAGCGGGTAGTAGTCCGGCGTGGTCAGCTCCTTCTCGACGAGCGAACCCAGGATCCGGACTTCCACCGCGGTCAAGGTGAGAAAAGGCGTTTCCATCGGGGACCGAGGGTCAGCCGCCCGACTCGCTCACCCGGTAGCGGCTGTGCTCCTCTTGAAGGATGTGGACCCCGGGCTCGGGGTGCAACCACGTCTCCGAATCCCACTGTTCCACCGTCTCCCGGGGCGGGGGCGGTAGGGCGGGGAGGTCCGGAAGACTGACGAGCTCGGCTCCCGCAGGCGGATGATGGTTGGAGAAGTGGGTGACGCCCCGCTCGTCCGTCCATCGGTAGAAGTCCTCCGCCGCAGCCACAGAGCCAAGCAGTAGCATACACGCCAACCATAGCTCAGTACGCATGGGCCACCTCCCTGAAAGCGCACTCTGTACGGGGATGTAGGTAAGCTGGACCCCGCGTACTGTCAAGGCGGGCGGCCCCGTACCGCTGAGTTGTCCATGACCTTCGCTCACCCCATAGAGGCCGCTCCCGCAGAAGAGCGGTCTCCCGTCCCGAGCTCAGGGCGGCGGGGGGTCAGCAGTCGGCGTCGACCTCGTCGAGCTGCGCGGAGAGCGTCTCCCGCACCGAGGCGAGCCACTCCCAGGTGCGATGCAGGATCCAGAAGCCGACCGACAGCAGCGCAGTCAGAACGATCGCTTTGAGCTGCATCTCGCGCCCCTTCCCCTTTGCGGGTTTCGAGTATCACCGGCGAGAGCTGGTCGTATGCATCCGACGTGCCGCAGTCCCGAGAAGGCGCGCTCGCGCGGATCTGGCCCAACGCTTGCGCAGGGCGCCGGTCTCTCATGCGCCACGGAGGGATGGGTGATGGGAAGCGGCTTTCCAAGAATGGGAAAGCGGATGCCCACGGGAAGGAGAAAGAGGGGAAAGCTCGAGGCGGAGTGCAGACCGGAACGCGTGGTCGGAAGAGCGGGGTGCGGCGCTCGCTCGACCGCACCCCGGAGCAATAGCGAGGCCTACCTGAACGTGACCGTCAACGAGGGTGTGATCCTCGTCGCCAGGTCAACGATCGTCTGTCTGACGGGGTCGTAGCCCGCCGCCTGGAACGACTCGCTGGGGCCCAGGGTGAAGTCGGCCGCAGTGGTCGCCGGCGGGCAGGTGACCGTGACCGTGGCGACGTTCCCTCCCAGGAACGTCTCCTCCGGGGTGGCGACCGCGACCTGCACCTTGCGGTCCACGGCCGAGAAGGTGCCGCTCACCATCTTGTCGGGGCTCGTGAGGTCCTTGCCCGCGGCCAGCGCCGCCGCGCTGATGGAAGTCGTCCCCGGGTCGGTGGCGACGGTAGCCCCTGCCGGCAGGACGGCCGAAACGACCACGCCCTGGACGGGAGCCGAGAGCGTGCCGGCGCTGTCGACGCTGAACGTGAGCTCGGCGGTCCGGGTCCCGTCCCCCCCGCCGCCCCCGCCTCCGCCTCCGCACGCGGCCAGGAGGAGCGCGACGGCGCACGCGGACAGGCCTTTCCGTATCTGCTTCATGGCACCATCTCCTTTAGAGCGACGACCCCGAAGCCATCCGGAGGATCGTGACGACGTCCTTGATGTCTACCTTCCCATCGGGCGTCGCCATTCCCTCGACGATGGGCCCGACGTCGAAGCGCGCCAGCTCCGACGGGCTGAGGGTGACCTCTCCGTTGGCCCCTTTGAGCGCCCGGAGGGCTTCCTCCTTCGTGTAGCTGCCCGCCTCGTATGTCGGGCCGGGACCGGCGACGAAGGCGGGCAGGACGACGTCGAGATCGTTCAGGGTGACCCGCTGGAACGTCGGCGCGAACGCCTTGCCCTCGAGCGAAGGGGTGACCTCGTACATTCCGTTCACCAGGTCAGGGACGGTGAACCGGCCCAGGGCGTCGGTCTGTACGGGAGGGGGCTTCGTTCCGCCGAGGCTCATGGGTTCGACGCTGACCAGGACCCCGGCGACGGGCGCGCCCGCCTCGTCCACCACCGAGCCGGAGACGTGGGGGGTGATCGTCCCCGGGCCCGCCGGCCCGATGTCGACGGGGATCTTCGCCGTCATCAGCACCCTCTCGCCCGGCTGGATCGTGCTCCCGTGGGGGGTCGCCGCGGTGGGCAGCACGTCGAAGCTGAGGTTGTTCAGCCCTCCCTGCTCACCCCGGGTGTCGATGAACTTCACGACGGCGAAGTCGTGGACCTCCACCGTCGAGCGGATCAGGGCGTCGAACCGGCGTGCGACGCTGGTGCGGAAAGGTGTCCCGGCGGGGATCCGGTAGGCGTGGTTGTACTCCCCGTAGGGAGGCACCCCCAGGGCGCGCCCGTCCCAGGCGATGATGACGACGTCGACCGGAAAGGTCCACTCGGCGCACGCGTACGCGGCGCACAGAGCGCGGACGAGGATCGTCTGGTCCACGGCGGCGTCGATGGCGACCTGGGTGCCGGCGACGCCGCTGTTGAGCTCTGCCGGAATGTTCGTGCCGGTGGGGATCGTCCCCTCGCCCGTGCCTCCGAGGTCGCTCCTGCGAGCCGGCACCGGAAGCCCGGTCACATAGAAGTAATCGGGGTTGAAGTCGTTGAAGGCGAAGAAGCCGTCGGTGCCGGGATTGCGGTTGAAGTTGTCGTCCACGCCCGGGTTGATGCCGTACGCCGGGTACGTGACCCTCGCGTCCGAGGCGAGATCGCTCCACGTGGCGTCGCGGTCGTCCACGACCCAGAGCGCCTCGACGTCGTACTCGATCGTCATGGCGTGGGGGTCGGTGAGGAACTTGAGCCTCGGGTCGCCGGTCCACGGGTCCGGAGCGGTCAGCGGGTTGCTGTTGAACCCTGGAAACTCCGGGAAGGCGCTCATGTTGGCGGCGGTGCGCCGTTTGCCGTCCCGGCAGCGCCCGATCGGGATGCTGGGGTTCAGGGTGCCGTCGGGTTGGAGCGAGGCGAAGTAGACGTCCGGCGGCTCCACGACGAAGAACCCGTAGAGACCGAATTCGAAGTGCTGCACGGTGTTCCGGTGGCAGTGGTAGAAGTAGCTCCCGACGAAGTTCGGCTGGAACTGGTAGGTGTAGTCGCCGATCTCCATGGAGCAGTGCCCCACGCCGTCGTTGATGGGCGTCGGCTCGAGCCCGTGCCAGTGGATCGTGTGGGGCGGCGGTCCGTGCCCCTGGGTGTGGCTATGGAAGACGGATCCGCGCGGGACCCGGATCGTCGGTCCCGGGAACGTCCCTACGGCGGTGGGGTTGTCTCCGTCGCGGATCAGGAAGAAGTTCATTCCGCCCGGCCGATTGTCCCACGTAGGGATGTTGATGCCGTGCATGAGATCCGGTTCGAGCGTGTGGGGCGTCGTAGGGGTGCGTTGCATTCCGGCCAGGGCCATGACCTCAGGGGCCGGGTTCGTCGGCGCCAGTTGGTCGGGCGTGACGGGGCTGTCCTTGGGAGGGTCGAACATCTTGGCCCACATCCCCTCCATGCCCTGCACGGACCAGCGACTGATCCTGTTCGCGGGGTTCTGAAACGACATGCGCTCTCTCCTTGCGCCTGAGTCGAAGTCGCGCGAGTGACGGGACGGCAGCAGTGACTAGTGTCCCGTCGGGGTAGTCCTTTCCTGTAGTTCGGCCCCCAGCAATGGCCGAACGCCGTTGAGTCGCCGCCGTTCGGCCCATGATCGTGACGCGCGAGCTAACCGCACGGGACACTAGGGCATCGGCATCGGCTCGACGCCCGGTGCCTGGACCGTGGTGCGGACCCCCCGGACGTTACGGTTCATCATCTGGAAGTCGTGATCCATCGGGAAGTCCAGATGTCCGGGGGTGTTCCGGTCCCCGGTGAAGTACATCCCGGAGATGAGGCCGCAGTTGTAGTTGCCGCCCTGAGCGGTCTGGCTCGGCTCGGAGTGGTCGTGCATGGGATAGCAGAGGGGCGACATCCGCTGTCCGAGCTCGACGCCGTTCCCGGCCTTCGTGCCGAGGGGCGGCAGGTACATCCCGAACTCCTCGACCGGTGGCCACACGGGGTGTCCGTTGAGGGTCTGGAGCGGCGTGTCGGGGTAGCCGATCCCCCGCTCGTTGGGGAGGTCCGGCGGCCGCATGAAGGGGATGGTGTAGTCGACCCGGTCCATCGGCCGCACGTTGTAGACATCCACCCAGATGGGGTTCTCGGCCACCACGCCGTTCAGCGCCGTCACGTAGAAGTGGTTTGCGTGGAGGTGCAGGGCATGCGTCCAGAGGCCGGCGTTCAGGATGTGCACCACCACCGGCTCCCCGACCCGCCCTTGGGGAGTGATGAAGGGGCTGAAGTGGGAGAAGAACCCCGACTGACCGTTGATCGTGAAGTACTGGGGGGTGTTGTTGTTCTTCGTGGGGCTGAAAGGATCCCGCAGGAGCTTCTCCACGAAGACCGTGGCCGGGTAGATCTCCCCAGCGCCCAGGCTCCCCACCTCGGCGAAGAGGTTCGGGCTCGCCTGGTGCGTTACCCAGATGTAGGACCGGAAGGGCGTGCAGTTGGGCGTGGCGCCGCTGGGGTCGTACACCCAGGGGGTGGAGTCGCCCTGTTCCCACGGGAGGCCGGGGAAGTGGGCGCTCCCGCCGAAGTCGTTGTAGAGCTTCTGGACCCCGGGCGTCACCCTGTCCGCGTCGTAGGGGGTGAACTTCGCCCCCGAGGCAACATCGGGCAGGACGAGCAGCGCGCCGTGGAGCCCCATGACGCGGTTCACCGGGACGTTGAGGTCGTCGTAGTAGAGGTGCGCCCCCGAGACCGCGACTGTGAAGGTGCCCTCCACCGTCGCTCCCGGGTCGATGACGCCGCTGTCGTACATCCCCGGGACGACGAAGGAGTGGGGCTCGTCCAGAGCGTTGGTGATGCTGACGGCGATCGTATCGCCCTTTCGGGCCACGATCGTCGGTCCGGGGCACTCGACCGGAATGGGGGCGCCGTCGACGGACATCTTGTAGACCCAGAAGTAGCACTGGGCCGTGTTGACGGCGTTGTGCGTCACCATGTCCTTGATCGCGTCGGTGATCTCGATCGTGAGCGTCTGGGTCGAGGCGAGTGCGAACGCGTCGCCGCTCAGCAGCCACGGCAGCCGGCTCCCCACGACGAGAGTCGACACGCCGCCGATGCTCCACTTCAGGAAGTCCCGTCTATCCATGATCTCTCCTTGTCAGGCGACCGCTCTCGGGTCTGTCCTCCGACGCCGGACATGTAATTGAAATGAAACCAGAAAACGCCGGACTTGCCAGGTAGGATCATCCCTCGAAACTGGGGTGGGAAGCCACCACGTCTTCAGGAGGAGCAGCAGGAAGGCGCGGGAGCAGGCGGCCCGGCGGGCCGGAGAGGGATGGGCGCCGCCCGCAACGGGGCGGCGTTGCCTCGTCTTCGGCGGTCTATTTCGGCGGCACTTCTTTCGGCGGGGTCTCCTTCGGGGGAACTCCCTTCGGGGCCGCTCCCGCAGCCAGGGCCGGCTTCCGCGGGGCGAGATCCGGGGACGCCTTGAGGAATTCGTTGGTGAGGATGAGGTTCTTCTTCGTACCCCTCAGGATGTACTTGAAGTCGGCGTCGGCCTCGGGCACGGGGTTCTTGATCTCCGAGACCTTTCCGGTCGCCTGTCCCGTGGCGACCTCGTACTTGTCGAAGTCGGCCAGCGTGAGACCCACGAACTGTTTCTCGAAGTCGGGATCGCGGAACTTCGCGGCGTACGACCCGAGCATCTTCTGAATGTAATAGTTCTTGATCTTCTGTTCGAGGTCGAGCACCAGGAAGATCTGGATCCCCCCGTAGCGGCCCTTCTGGTTCAAACCGTGGATGTAACCGATCTTCGAATCGTTGGCGTAGATGACGTAGATCGTATAGGGAACGTCGACCGACTCGTAGAGGCCGCGGAGCTTGTCCCGGAGCCTCGCTTCGATTCTCGGTAGGAGCTTCGGGTCTCCGATCTTCTGGATCTCGACGGTCACGGCCTTGAAGCCCGTCGATCCCGGGAAGAGCCTCGCCACGTCCTTCTCGGGGTCGTTGAGGTCGCAGCCGACGGCGGCCCAGGCCGGGCAAGCACCGAGGCGCAGAGCGAAGAAGAGGGCCGCCAGGACCAGATAGAAACGCCTGCGAGTCATGAAACGCTCCTCAGCCTGATTGTAACTTTCACTCACCGGTCATGCGCAGAGAAAGACACGCGAGCCGAAGCTCGCGTGTCTTTCGATAGGGCAAGGGTAGCACTCCGGGAGCCGCCGTCACGGCCCCCCGGAGACTGCCCCAGGTTACGGTACCGGCACGCCTTTCTTCGGTCCGATCCCGTCGCCCGTCTCGGCGGTTCCGTTCTCGACCGCAAAGGACGGCTCGAAGAGCACCCCGTCGAAGGTGGGCAGGGGCATGTCGGCCAGGAGGAAGCCAAGCGGCTGGTTGTCAAAGCGCATCAGCATGGCGTAGTCCTCGTGGGTGGTGTTGTGGCAGTGCAACGGGTAGCTGCCCAGGAGGTCCCTCGCCCGGTAGACGGCCTCGATTTCCTTGCTCTCCTCTTCGGGTCCGATCCGGTACATGTCCTTCCTGGCGTAGAGCTCCCAGTCGGGGGGCAGTTTCCCTCCCCGCGAGAGGATCATGCCTTCCTCGAAGTGGATGTGCACGGGATGGGTCCATCCGCGGCCTCCCGTGATCGTGATCACCTCCGGGTCTCCGTTGAAGATGGCCGAAATCCGGTGACCATCCGCAGGGTTGGCTTCGCCTCCGTTCACCTTGATCTGCCACGGCGTGTTGTGGCCGCCCTGCGAGCGGACGAACTCATGGGTGCGGTGCCTGGCGTTGAGCAGGTCGCCGTTGGACGCGCACGAGCCATCCGGCAACGTCGTGCATTTCTTCACGCGATCCAGGGGGAGGGGAATCATCGACTGCTTGTCCGGCTCGTAGTTCACCGGATCCATGGAGAGGTCGTTCGGGCCGCAGACGTCATGCGCGGCGTCGCAGGCCTTCACCCGCACCTCCAGGAACTTGCCGACGCACGGGTCGCCGTTGGTCCAGCGGCCGTTTTGCACGACGGGGTTGTACTGCCCGGAGACGATCTCCGCCATCGGGACCGTCCTCTTCGAGCCCCTGCCGTTCTGGTGCTCCATGGCGTTGACGAAGTAGAGTTTGTCGCCCGGCTTGATGCCGTGCTTGGCGAAGTCGACGATGATGTCGTAGCGCTCCGCTACGACCTCGGCCGGGAGCTGGCCCTTCCACGCATCGGGATTTCCGTCGTGCATGAGGTCCCGCACCCCGTCAAAGGGGATCGCGTGGCCCATGATGTTGCCGTCGTTCCCGATCATGTGGAACGGCACCCGGTTGTAGGAGACGTTGGAGCCCGCCGGACCGGGGAGCTCTCCGGCGCCGGGCTGCCCGAAAGCAATGGGCACCTCCTGGACCAGCCCGATCTTCAGAACGCGCGCCACGCCGCCGTTCAGGAAACGGAAGCGGTATCTGCGCGCGCGCACGTCGAAGTAGGGCTTGTAGAGCCAGTTCACCGTCATCACGTCGCCCAGGAAGCCGTCCCTTTCCTGGGTGTTGAACCAGAGCTGGCCCTTCTGGTCCGTGGCCTTGTCCGCGACCAGGAGGTGCACGTCGTAGTCCCGGTTGCCCCAGG
>JACRCS010000555.1 GCA_016218905.1 Deltaproteobacteria bacterium | reverse complement strand
GTGACAGGAGACGCAGGTCGCCGAGACGGTGAGCCCCTTCTTCAGCAGGCCCTCGCCGTGGATCGACTCGGTGTAGTTCTCGAGGATCCGGTCCTGCGGGATTTCGTGCTGGAGCTGGACCGGGGTTCCTTCGCGGTGGCACCGCCCGCAAAGGAACGGGACCTTCTGCGGGAGGACCGGGGACTTCGGGTCCTTCACCTTCACGACGTCGTGCCCACCGTGACAGGTCCAGCAGCGGGGCGCCAGGGCGTCCCCCTTCCTCACCGCCTTGCCGTGCAGGCTCTCAGCGTACCTCTCGACGATCCCGCCGTGACACGCGTCGCACGTCGGCGCCGCGACCTTCTCCTCGTGCGGAAGCTCCTTCCCCGAGAGGGCCGAGTGGCATCCGACACACGGGGCATCGGCGTGGACGGACTTCGCGAGGCGTTTCTCGTCGACGAAGAGCGAGACGGTCTTCCCCGCCCTCTTCTTCGTGAGCGTCTTGTCGGAGTGGCACTCCAGGCAGTCGGAGCTCTCCTGCGCGCCGGCCGCGCGGGCCAGACCGAGGAGGAGTCCGATTCCGAGCAGGAGCAGGCGCGCCGAATGGCGCGGACGGTCAGGACACGGTTCGGCCAAAGCCACCTCCGTCACAGCCGGTGATGATACGGGTCGCTGAAGGTCCGGAACATCGGCCGAACGCACCAGCTTCGCACCGGTGACGACGCGCCGCCTGATGCAAACACATCAGGCGACACATCGCCACGCCGGGTTCGCCGGGTCCCTTCCGCGGCTCCGCCGGGTGCTACTTCAGGCCGAGCTGAGCCAGGATCTGAGGGTTCTCCTCTTCCATCGCGAGCACCTGGTGACAGGCCTCGCAGTCGGCCGAGATCGCCTTCCCGTCCTTCGACTCGTGGTTCCCGCCGTGGCAGCGGACGCAGCCCGGGAAATCCTCGTGGCCAATGTTGTTCGGGTGGTAGCCCCAGTCGAGCTTCATGTCGGGGAAGACGTTCCTGCGATAGACGGCCTGGACGGCCTTCACGGCCGCCTCGATCTCGGTCTTCTTCGCCTTCGCGACGTCGGGATACCCGGACGCGTAGTAGCCGGTGAGGCCGTCGGCGATGGCCTTCGTCGCCTCCTCCTGGCTGCGGTACTTCACCTTGAGGAGCTCGAGAGCCCTCTTCTTGACGAACGGCAGGTCGCGGCTGATCGCACCCGCCGTGATCTCGCGGTCGAGGCCGCGGTGGGGCAGCTCGAACGCGTGGGTCGGCCGGTTGTGGCAGTCGACGCAGTCCATGGACCGCGTCTCCCCCTTCAGGAGGTCGTCCGGCGTCGCCTTCACCTCCGTGCTCGCGTACTCGACCGTCTTCCCGGCATCGTCCCGATACGTCACGGTGGCAATCTGCTGGCGGCGCTCGTCGAGAGCCGTGTAGCTGATCCGGGAGCCGGCGTCGAGGTGCCGGCCGTGGATGCCGACGCTCCCCTGGGCGTTCATGCCGCCGACGTGCATGACGAGAACCGTCGTCTGCGGGGTGTTCTTCTCGTCCTCGGCGTACTTGCGCTTGATGATGACGCGGTCTCCCGTGAAGCGCTGCGGCCAGTGGCACTGCTCGCACGTCTCCCGGGCCGGTCGGAGCTCGTGGACGGGGGACGGGATCGGCGTCGAGTAGGTCTTCAGGGCCACGGCGACGACCTGACGCGTCCCCGACAGCTTCGACTTTACGAACCACGACGCCCCCGCCCCGATGTGGCATTCCACGCAGCCGATGCGCGAGTGGGGCGAGCCGCTGTAGGCGGCCAGCTCAGGCGCCATCACCGTGTGGCAGGTCTCTCCGCAGAAGCCGACGGAGTCCATCACCTCGAGGCTCTTGTACGAGGCGAATCCGAGGAGTGTCGCGTTCGCGAGGGTGGCGATCGCGATGAACGTGAGCACCCGCCGCATCTTCCGGGATGCGAGGTTGATCGGCGGGGGGGGCTCGGACGCTCGTCCCTCCTTCCGGTCGCGACGGCGCTGGACGACGAAGCCCGTGGGAATCAGGATCAGACCCGCGACGAATATCGCCGGCAGGACCAGAAAGAGGACGATCCCTGCATACGGGTGCTCGTGACCTCCTCTCAGGATCTCGATGATCCAGAGGAAGACCATGGAGATCCCGGTCGCGGTCGTCACGACGACGCCGGCCTGGCTGAGACGGTTCTGCCCGAGGACCTGATAGAGAGAGCGCCCCCACAGGGCAATCCGTTCGCGAGCGGTCGGCATGTCGAGCTTCCTCCCCGCTCGTAGTTTTACACGACCGGAGTCGAGCGCCGCGGAGCGGTATCGGTTGGGGCAACCCGGAAGGCCTTGACGCTCTGCAACAAAAAGCGGAGATTTCCGGATGGAACGGGCGGGCTGCCCTGGCTGGGACCCGGCGAACCGGCCTCGGGCGTTTCGCCCGAAGTTCGGGGGGGAGCCGGCCCCGGGGGACGCGGGAGGTGGCGGTATGGCGAAGGACGTGCAGGTCCCCGTGGGGGATAGCGTGACCCGGAAGAAGGTCCTCTACTTCGCGCCGAGCCGCG
>JACRCS010000554.1 GCA_016218905.1 Deltaproteobacteria bacterium | reverse complement strand
CGCGCGAAGAGCATCCGCAGCGCCGGGTCGATGGTCACCGCGAGCACGGCGGCGATCGCCATCGCCAGGTTCTTGGAGAAGGCGAGCGGCTTGAAGAGGCGCCCCTCCTGGTCGACGAGCGCGAAGACCGGGATGAACGCCACCGCGATCACGAGGAGCGAGAAGAAGACCGACGGGCCGACCTCCTTCAGCGCCTCGAGCCGCACGTCGTGGAAGTCCCCGTGTTTGCCGCCCTCGATCCAATGGTGGATCTTATTGTAGGCGTTCTCCACCTCGACGATTGCCCCGTCGACGAGCACGCCGATCGAGATGGCGATGCCGGCGAGGCTCATGATGTTCACCGTCACGCCCATGTAATAGAGCGGGATGAACGAGAGGAGCACGGACACCGGGATCGTGATGATCGGAACGACCGCCGACGGGATGTGCCAGAGGAAGATCAGGATCACGAGGGAGACGATGATCATCTCCACCACGAGCTCGTGCTTGAGCGTTTCGATCGCCCGCTCGATCAGGCTCGACCGATCGTAGGTGGTGACGAACTCGACGCCTTTGGGCATCGAGGGCTTCAGGGCCTCGATCTTCTCCTTCACGCGCTCGATGACGTTCAGCGCGTTTTCGCCGTGCCGCATGACGATGATGCCGCCCACGTGATCGCCCAGGCCGTCGAGATCCGAGACGCCGCGGCGGATCTCCGGCCCGAGCTCCACCCGGCCGATGTCCCGGACGAGCACCGGCACGCCGCCGGCGCCGGTCTTGACGACGATCGACTCGAACTCCTGGAGGCTGCGCGCGTAGCCGCGGCCCCGGACCATGTACTCGGCCCCGGCGAACTCGATCAGGCGGCCCCCGACCTCGTTGTTGGAGTTCCGTACCGCCTGGATTACCGCGTCCAGGGCGAGGCCATAGGAGGAGAGCCGGTTCGGGTCGACCGTGATCTGGTACTGGCGCTGAAAACCGCCGATGGAGGCGACCTCCGCGACGCCGGGAACCGACTGGATCGCGTAGCGAAGCGTCCAGTCCTGATAGGAGCGCAGTTCGTCGAGCGAGTGGGTGCCGGACTTGTCGACGAGCGCGTACTGATAGACCCAGCCGACGCCCGTCGCGTCCGGCCCGAGCTCGGTCTGGACCCCTTCCGGCAGCCGCGGTTGGATCTTGGACAGGTACTCGAGCACGCGGGACCGGGCCCAGTACATGTCGGTCCCGTCCTGGAAGATCACGTACACGTAGGAGAAGCCGAAGTCCGAAAACCCCCGGATCGCCTTTACATTGGGCGCCCCGAGGAGCGCCGTCACGATCGGGTAGGTGACCTGGTCCTCGATGATGTCGGGCGACCGGTCCCACTTCGAGTAGACGATGACCTGGGTGTCCGAGAGGTCCGGCAAGGCGTCGAGCCGGATCTCCTTCAGGGTATAGACGGCCAGCACGCACGCGGCCGCCACGCCGAGGAGCGTCAGGTAGCGATTCTTCGCGCAAAACGTGATGATCTTCTGGATGAAGCCGTCGGGCTGCTCGGAGCCCGGGCGGTGCGGCTCTACCGTGCCGGTGTGCATGTCAGCCTCCGTGCCCGGCGTGCCCAGCGCCTCCCGGAGCGGCGGGAGGCGCCCCGCGCCCCGCGCCGCCGCTCTGGTCGACCTTCGGCTTCTGGGGCTGCGTTGCGCCCGTCATCTTGTTGAGCGCGGCCCGGAGCCTCGACTCCGAGTCGAGGAGGAAGTTCGCCTTCGTCACCACCTTCTCTCCCGGACGCACTCCCGAAACGACCTGCGCTCTTCCCTCGCCCCTAACGCCTAGCTTTACCTCCCGCGGCTCAAAGGTACCCGTGGAGACCTCCACGAAGACGATCTGCCGAACCCCGGTGTCGATCAGCGCGGAATCGGGAATGGTGACGCCTTCGGCCGAGTCGAGACTGAGGCTCACGTCGGCGAACATCTGGGGCTTCAGCGCGAGCTTCGGGTTCGGGAACTCGAAGCGCACCTTGAGCGTACGGCTCTCCGGCGACAAAAAGGGAAGCACGTAGGCGACCTTCCCCTGGAGCTTAACCCCCGGGTCGTAGGCGAGGCTCACCGTGGCCGGCTGCCCGACCTTGACCGAGCTCGCCTCGTACTCATAGAGGTCGGCCTCGATCCAGACCCTCGAGAGGTCGGTCACGTTGAAGAGCTCCATCCCGGGCTCCACCTGCTGGCCCTCGAAGATCTCCTTGCCGGTGACATACCCGTCGACCGGAGCCGAGAGGGTAACGGCCCGCTGCACCTTCCCGGTGCGGGCGAGGTTCGAGATGAAGCTTCCCGGCACGTCGAAGAGCTCGAGCCGGCGCCGGGCGGAGCGGAGCAGCTCTTCGCCGAGCCTGCGCACGTCGGGGCTCGGCGACTGCTCGAACTTGGCCGCCGTCTCGCGAGCGCGCAGGAACTCCTCCTGGCTGGCCAAGAGTTCGGGCGCGTAGATCGAGAGGATCGGCTGCCCGCGCCGGACGACCTGGCCCATGAAGTTGATGTGGAGCTTCTCGACCCAGCCTTCGACCTTCGTGTGGACGTGCCGCACGCGGGTCTCGTCCGGGACGACGGTCCCGACGGTGCGCACGGAGCGGCTGAGTCGTTCGCGGGTGGCTTGAGCGGTCTGGACTCCGGCGAGGCGCAGCGCCTCCGCGCCGACCCGAATCGTCGCGAGCCCCTCGGGAACTGCGCCGGACGCGGCACCCGCCGCCTCGTCCGAGTAGACCGGGACGTAGTCCATCCCCATCTCGTCCTTCTTCGGAACAGGCGAGGTGATGGTCGGATCCATCGGATTTCGGTAGAAGAGGAGCTTGCGAGGGCTCTTCGAAGCCGCGGGCTTGTCCGAAAAGAAGTCCTCGGCTTCCGACATCTGCTTCGCGGCTTCTTCGGGCGAGGGCGTCTCCGAGATCTTCGTCAGCTTCATCCCGCAAATCGGGCATTCGCCGGGCTTGTCCGAGATGATCCACGGGTGCATCCCGCAGGTGTACTTCTCGTCGGCCTTGGCAACCTTGTCAGCGCTCCCGCCGCCGGACCTGAAGAGCCCGACCCCGTAGCCTACCGCTGCCCCGACGGCCGCGATGATGAGAAGGGCCAGTACGAGCCGCCCGACCCGAAGTCTCTTTTTCGGTGCCCGGCCGGGACCGGGAATCTCGAACTGTTCGTCCATTGCCTACTCCTCCTGAAAGGCTCCGGCGCCCGGACGGGCGGGCAGAGCTTACGTTTTCTTCGTCTAGGGCGTCCGGATCGGCGCTCCCAGCGCCTGCTCGAGCTCCGCCCGGGCGATCCCCAGGTCCGAACGGCTCCGGGCCGTGGAGAGGCCCACCTCGAGCCAACCGGTGTAGGACTCGATGACGTCGGAGAACATCACCTTCCCGGCGGCGTAGCCCCGGTTCGAGGCCTCGAGAGCGGACTCGGTGAGGACGTTCACCCGCTCGCCGTAAAGGGCCTGCTCCCGGGCAGCTTTGTCGAGCTTGAACCAGGCCTCCCGAACGCCGAACACGGCGGCGAGCTCCTCCATTTCGAGCTCCTTCTTCTGAGCCGCGAGCTTCTGGCGCGTCTCCCGGAGGTAGGCGTCGTCCACGCCGAACCAGGGCATCTTCGGCAGTCCCTCGCCCATCGACGCGGTCGTGCTCTCGGGGAAGCTGCCGGCCTGCGCGGCGCCCCCTCCGGCCATTCCCCCTCCCCCGGCCGCACCGATCCGGGAGATCTCGTCCTTATCCCGAAGGGAGAGGTTCAGGCTGTAACCGGGGAAGATCATCGTCTCCTGCATCTCGATCATGCGCTCCATCTTCCCCACCATGGCGCGCATACGGCGGAGCTCCTGGCGCCTCTCGCGAGCGAGCGGGTAGAGCTCCTCCAGTGCGGGTACGCTCTTTACGGCGTCCCGGCGCGCAGGCGCGCCGAGGGCAAAGGCCGGGGGAAGCGCTACGAGCTCTCGGATCTCGGCCTCCATGTTGACCTGCATCTGCCGCATGGTCAGGAGCCCCTCCCGGGTCTTCTCCTGCTCGATCCCTACCTTGATGACGTCCTGGTAGTTCGTCATTCCCGCTTCGTAGCGGGACGAAGACGCCGAGCGGAGATTGCCCATGAGGTCCAGCATGCGCGCCATGGTTTCCCGCGCGTCGTGGGTGTAGAGGAGCTCCCAGTAGGCCTTGCGAGCTGCCGTCACTGCGTCACGCCGCGCGATCTGGAGCTCCTCCCAGACCGCCTTCACCTCTTGGTTCGCCACCTCTCCCTTGAGGGCGAGCACGCCGGGGAAGGGAAACCTTGCGGCGATCGCGTCCGGGTTCTCCCGTCCGCCGACCGGGCTCATCTGGGCCATCGTGAAGGTCGAGTACCGGCGCAGGATCGTGTCGAGGTTCTCCACCTGACTGTAGGCTTCGAGCGTGGCCCGAAACTCCCGCTCCTTCGCCTGAACGGCCCGGCTCCGCAGAAGGGCTAGAGCCTCGAGATCCTCAAGGGTGAAGCCGGCCCCGAGCGTCTTCGCTGTCTCCTCGTCGCTTTGTGCCGCAACCCGCAGCTTCTCGAGCCGGGCGGCGTCGGGCGCGAAGAAGGCCGGCTCTTCCGGAGACCGTTCCTCCAGTGCCTTCTGCCACCGGTCCTTCAGCTCTTCGAGCTTCGCTCGCTGGGTTTCGAAGTCCCGATCCGACGGCCCCGCCTGGGCGCCCGAGGCGGAATCGGGCGCGGTCGCGTGTCTTTGATAGAGGGCCGGGGGCTCATACGCGTCGAGCTCTCTTCGCAGGTCGCTGTAGGAGGCCTGAGCAGCGGCCACGAGGACGCCCTGAGCGAGCAAGACGACGAGTGCAACGGGTGATTTCATCGGATTCATCGGGAACCCTCTTCGCCCTTCGGCGCGGCTGCCGGTGCCCTTTCGGTCAGGCTCTGGCCGGCGAGCGCTTCGAGCCGCGCCAGGAACTTCCCGTGGTCGGCCTTGGCCCGGGCGAGCGAAAGCTGGAAGTTGTACCAGACGGACTGACTCTCGAGATAATCGGCGAAGCTCCCCTGGCCCTGCCGGTACCAGGTCTCGGCGGCCTCGATCGACTTGGCGGCCTGCGGGATCAGGTCGTCCCGGTAGAGCGTGACGAGGCGCTCGGAGTTGCGAAGCCGGAAGTAGTTGTCCCGCACCTGGGTGCGCGCTTCGTTCACCTGCGACGTCCTCATGGCCTTTGCGCTCTCGAGCTCCGCACGAGCCTGCCCCACGCGCCCGGCCCGTTTGCCCGGCCAGATCGGTAGCGACAGCCCCGCCTGGATCCCGACCTGGTCGCGCTCGAACTGGCGGCCGACGGACGCGCCGACCTCGAGCTCCGGCAGGTTCATGTAGCGCGTCGCAGAGAGCATCGCCTGCGCCCGGTCCGCCTGAGCCCCGGCGCTCTTGATCTCCTCGCGATTCGCGTCGGCGAGCGGGTAGATCTCCTCGAGCTGGTACGCCAGAGGACGAACGGGCTCGTCTGCGAGCGGGCCGATCGGCGCATCGGGAGCGCGGTTCAAGATGCCGTTGAGCCGGGTCTTCTCCGTGCGCTCGAGCTCCTCCAGGATCAGGACGTCGTACTGGAGCTGGCCGGCCTGGGCCTGGGCCTTCATCACGTCGTAGAGGAGCGCGCGGTTCTGGGCGTAGGCGCCCTCACCGACCTTGCGGAGCTGATCGAGGAGGTCCTTGTTCTGGGCGGCAATCCGCCGGGCGTCCCGGATGTAGAGCAGCTCCTGGTAGCTCTCTCGAACCTGCACGACCACATCCCGAACGGCGCGGTCGAGATCGAACCGGGCGGCCCGTGCCTCTGCGCGGACGACCTCGCCCTCGGCGCGGAGCCTGCCGGGAAGCGGGATCATCTGGGTGATCGCCACCTCCCAGTCTTCCGGCCTGGCGGCGAGCTCCTCGGTCATGTACATGCCCTCGACCATGACCTTGGGATCGGGTAGTCCCGTGGTGACGCGGTACTTCTGCGTCGCCGCTTCCCACATGGCCCGCGCGGACCGGATCATCGGGCTCGCGCGATAGGCGTACGCGATCAGATCCGCCTGGCTCGGCCCACTCTCGATCTTCGCTTCCGGGGCCTTCAGCTCCTCCCCGGTGCGCTCCTCGGCCGGGGCGGGGCCATGCACCGCGAGGAGGGCCGCGGCCAGCGGCGCCAGGAAAAAGGAAGCCTTCTTCATCGCAACTCCTCATAGGGGCTGTAGGCCGGCAAGCTTGGCGGCAATGTACCGCCGACGGCCCCAAAGCCAGCCTGATGACCGGGCTTCGCCAGCAAGACCGGTGCCAAGCAGATTCCCCGCTCCAGGGGCGGGCGGCGGGGCCGAGGACCGGGCAAGACCGAACAATATTCGACGGCGGTGAAGACTATTCTCCAGCGGCGCCGCTTCTTGGCCCGGCGCCCCCTTGTTCGGTTCCACGGAGCCGTCGCGTTAACGAGCGCGTCCGAACTCATCTGGAGGTGATTCGCAAGGAGGCCAAGCGGATCGAGGCCGTCGTCCGGCCTAAGTTGTAGGTAGAGCTACTCCTTCCCGAGTTGGAGAGAGTCCGGTCATGATGGACGGAATGATGGCGGGCGGAATGCTCCTATGGGCGATAGCGGGCGTCCTGCTGGTGATCCTGCTCGCGATCTTGATTGCGAGATTGCTGCGGAAGTGACGGATAGCGGCCTCATGCGGTGAGCACCCGCTCTGGGTCCGTCGAGGAGCAGGGGGGGCGGGGGCTCGTGATTATCATCGCCGTCGAAGCCTGAGGCGACCCTCGCCCTGGGAGCCCCTGGAGACGACTGGCGAGAAGGCGGCGAGGCGGGCGCCGTCCGTTGCGACAGGGCGACGAAGAACCGCGAGCGCTCCCTCTGTAGGAATTTCTCCAGATAGCGGAATATCCGCCAGCAAGAGCCGCCACCGAGAGCCACGCGGCGCGGCCTAAATGCTCCAATGACTGCGTAACTATTGAGTTTTTCCGGTTTGAGGGGCCTTGGCACGGGCGATGCTTCACTCCAGGGCGTCGCCGACACACTTCACAGGAGGTAAGACCATGAAACGCATCGCCCTCGTCGTCGCCCTCGCCGCCATCCTCGGAACGAGCGTCGCCGCCTTCGCGGCGGACCCGTGCCCCTGCGGAAGCAAGGACTGCAAGCAGGCAGCCGCTCAGCTCACGAGCTCGAAGGCGGAGACCCGAAGCCTGCACGAGCAGGAGTTCAACCAGATCGACCTCAACCGCAGGTTTTGAACCTGCGGAGTCTGTAGAGGGCCCCGGCCAGGAGGGTTGGATGCGGCCCTAGTTCTGGGCCGCTTCGCAGGAGCGGGTGGAGCCCGGGGAGCGAGGCGCGGTCGTCAGAGGATGCGTCAAACCGCGCCGGCTCTCCGGGTCCCCCGGACCAGGGTGACGGTCCCAAAGAGGGTGCCGAAGCTGCGGGGCTCTTCGACTTCGGCGAGGCCGGCGCGCCGGAGCATGTCCGGAAGGAGGCCCTCCAGGTTGTCGCGCGGCCTCTCGGCGAACCTCAGGAGGAGGGAGGCAGCGACCGCCAAGGGACCTCGCGGCCTGCCGAAGTCGAGGACGTGGAGTTCACCGCCGGGGCGCAGGACGCGCCGCGCTTCTCCGAGGGCTCGGAGCTTCTCCTCGGAGGTGAGGTGGTGGAGCATGAAGCTCGTGAGCACGCGGTCGAAGGCGCCGTCCGGATGGGGGAGACGGACCGCGTCCCCCCGGACGAGTGACACCGAGACTCCCGCTCTGAGAGCCTTCCGGCGGGCGATGGTCAGGATGGCGGGATCAGGGTCGAGGCCCGCGAGCAGCGTCTCGGGACAGCTCTCTTTCGCGAGCAGCAGGAGCGTCCCCGTCCCGCAGCCGACGTCCAGAATTCGGTGGCCCGCCTCGATCCGGGCCTGGGCGAGGAGCGCGCCCTTCAGCACGGACTCCCTCATCAACCCCCTCAGGACGGGGTCGTAGAAGGGCGTCAAGGCGCTCCAGCCAAACGCTCGGACGTAGCGCTCTTCCTTCATCTCCGGCTCGGGATCGTCCGGACCGGGGTCTCCCCCCAAGTCCTCACCGCCATGATAGCCACTACCGTGCCCGAAAGGTGTACCGCACAGTTCAGAGGAGGACCACTGTGAACCTCGCACGCTTAAAGGGACCCGCTCGAATCGCCGCCGTCATCGGCGTGGTGGCGTTAGGAAGCCTTTCCTCCGGCTGCATGATGGCCATGCATGAACACGTCCAGCGGAGAGGGAGTTCGGAACCTGTAGGCACTCAAGCTCGGGATTCCGGAGCACCGAGAGAGCACGCCGAGTCTGAGTCGACTAGCGAGGCGAACCACGAGAACCGCGCGAAGGAACCGGCGCACGAGCGCCACGGGATGGTAGGGGATCGGACCTGGCACTGGGTGGCGGGCGGCGCGGTGATGGCCGCCATGATGATCCTGCTCATGCTCTAACGAGCATCTGAGCAGTCCGAGGGCTTTCGCAGATCTCCCACGGTGCTCCTCTTGCCGGGAGGAAAAAGAAGGGTATGCCTCCCCGTGAGGAGGGCTCTAGATGAACGCCAAGAGCTACGGGTCCGCGAGGCGACAGTTTCTGAAATGGATGGTCGCAACGGGAGGCGTGGCAGCTTTGAGCAGGATCGCTCCGGTGTACGCCTCCTCGGCGGGCTACCCGGGAACATCCGCCGGTGGCTCCAAAGGAGCGTACGACATCTCCATCCACCGGCTCGATTTCGAGGCCCTCGGCAGGCGCGGAAGCGCGGTCGCGATGAACGGCACGATTCCCGGACCGCTGCTCCGTTTGCGGGAGGGCGAAGAGGCGGTCATCCGCGTGACGAACCAGCTTCCGGGTGAGCAGGCCTCCATCCATTGGCATGGAATCCTGCTCCCGGCGGACATGGACGGAGTGCCCGGCGTCAGCTTCGCCGGCATCGAGCCCGGGGAGACCTTCATCTACCGCTTCACGGCCAAGCAGAGCGGTACCTACTGGTATCACAGCCACAGCGCCTTTCACGAGCAGTCGGGACAGTACGGGCCGCTCCTCATCGAGCCGATGGAGCCCGAGCCGTTTGCGTACGACCGGGAGCACGTCGTGATGTTCTCCGACTGGACCTTCGAACGACCCGAGACAGTGTTCGCGAACCTGAAGAAGGAGGGCGGCTACTACAATTTCCAGAAGAGGACCGTGGGAGACTTCATCCATGACGTCCGCCGGCAGGGATGGGCGGCGGTCCGGGACCGGCTGGAATGGGGAAAGATGCGGATGGATCCGACCGACCGCGCCGACGTGACAGGATCGACGTACACCTATCTCGCCAACGGTCTCTCTCCCGAGGACAACTGGACGGGACTTTTCAAACCCGGCGACCGGGTGCGGCTGCGGTTCATCAACGGCTCTGCGGCCAGCCATTTCGACGTGCGCATTCCCGGTCTCCCGCTGACCGTCGTGGCGGCGGACGGGCAGAACGTACACCCGCTGGCCGTGGACGAGCTCCGCATCGCCACCGCCGAGACGTACGACGTCGTCGTCGAGCCGAAGGCGCAGGCGTACACGATCTTCGCGGAGGCGATGGACCGCAGCGGCTATGCGCGGGCAACGCTTGCGCCACGTGCAGGCATGACCGCACCCGTACCGGAGCGCCGCGCCCGCCCGATCCTGACGATGGCGGACATGGGGATGGTCCACAACGGCCAAACGATGGAGAACGGAGGCCACGGCGCGCGCGGGATGGTCCACGGCGGCGGAGAAGCCCTGGAGCATCAAGGCCACGCGGGCGAGGGGCACTCCGTGAGCCCAGAAGCCCCCCAGCATTCCGGCGGCGAGGGAGGTCCTGGGCCCGGTCGGCAAGCGAAGATGCACGGTCCCGACCACCACGGCCCCGGCAACGCCATGGTGGCGATGATGCCGAGGAGCCGCCTCCATGAGCCGGGGACGGGCCTCGAAGACACGTCCTGGCGGGTCCTTCGCTACAGCGAGCTGAAGGCGCTGACGCCCTTCTACGATAACCGGGAACCCGGCCGCGAGATCGAGCTCCACCTGACCGGCAACATGGAACGCTTCATGTGGTCCATCGACGGAAAGAAACACTCGGACGACCCGACCCCGATCCGGCTGCGCTACGGAGAGAGGGTGCGCATCACCTTCGTGAACGACACGATGATGGAGCACCCGATGCACCTGCACGGCATGTGGAACATCCTGGACAACGGCAACGGGCCCTTCAACCCCCGCAAGCACACCATCAACGTGAAACCCGCGGAGAGGCTCTCCTTCCTCGTCACCGCAGATGCCCCCGGCGACTGGACGTTCCATTGCCACATCCTCTATCACATGGAGGCGGGGATGTTCCGGGTCGTGTCGGTATCGCAGCCGGCAGAGGGGGAGAACCGATGAAGCCGCTCCCGCTGGTCTGCACCGTCTGCCTCTCGTGGGCCGCCCTGCTCCTTGCCTCGGCTCGTGCTTCGGAGAACGATTTGGGGAAGCCGGTGCACGACGACGAGGTGCACGTTTTCCTGCTGAGCGAGGTCCTGGAGTATCGAAGAACGACGGAGGGCGGCGAAAGCGCCGCATGGGACGTGGTCGGCTGGATCGGCGGGGACTACAACCGGGTCTGGGTGAAGAGCGAGGGGGAAGGTGAGCTCGGAAGCAGGGCGTCCGGTACGTTCGACGCGCAAATCCTCTACGGGCGGCTCATTGCCCCGTATTGGGACCTACAAATCGGTTTCAGGCAGGAGTGGAAGTACGGGCCCGGGAAGGACCGCACCCGCACCTCCGTTGTCTTCGGCGTCCAGGGTCTGACCCCGTACCGGTTCGAACTCGAGCCGTCCCTCTTCATCAGCGAAGAGGGCGACATCTCCGCGAGGATCACGGCGGACTACGACCTGCTCCTGACCCAGCGACTCATTCTTCAGCCGCGGATAGAAACCGAGCTCGCTCTTCAGAAAGTGGAGGAATTCGGCGTCGGCCGCGGGATCCACCACGTAGAGATGGGACTAAGACTTCGCCACGAGCTTCACCGGAAATTCGCCCCCTACTTTGGAATGGCCTGGCGCAGAGACGTCGGCGGGACCGCGGCTCTCGCACGCAAAGAGGGAAGGGAGGTGGAGGACCTTTCTCTCGCGGCCGGGGTGCGGATGTGGTTCTAGCCGGTCAATCCCAACGCACCCGATAGTCCCCCGGCGCCGTAGCCCGGCAGGTCCACCGCGTAAACCCGGCAAACCCTGCGAGGATCCTGGCGGTCGGACCTTATCGGCGCCAGCGTGAACGGCAGCGAGGCTCTGTTGTAGGGATGGCTTCGACTGGTCTAATATCCGCGATCATCAGGAGCCCCTATGAGAACACCCCGCCTGTCCTATCTGATCGTCGGCCTTGCTTTCGCGCTCGCGGCAGCGGTTCCGGCTCTCGGCCACCAACTCCCCAGTGAGGTTCCCGCCAAGGCGAAAGCACGAAAGAACCCGGTTCCAAACGACGAAGCCTCCATCCGTGCCGGACAAGCGATCTACGAAGAGCAGTGTCTGTCTTGCCATGGTTCCGCCGGGAGAGGCGATGGCCCGGATGCGAAAGGGCTTCGCCATCCGCCCGCGCCCGTCGCGAGGATCCTCCGCCGTCAGACGGACGGCGCGCTCTTCTGGAAGATCAGCCGCGGTGGCGGCCAGATGCCGTCCTACGAAGAGTCGCTGACCGAAGAGGAGCGTTGGCAGGTCATCCGCTACATGCGGAAGTTGGAGCGGGGGCCCTGAGGGCTGGCGCGTAGCCGCTTAGAGCCTCCCGGGCGGGAAGCGCGCTTCAGCGCTCCCGGAACGTGTACCGGTAGGCGAAGCTCTTGGGAGCGTAGAAGTCGACGGCCGTTCCCCCGACCTCGGCGTAGGGATACCCGAAGTTGTTGAGCGGCGGGCCCGACTGCGCGGGGTTGAGGACCACGTCCCTTCCCCGGGCGAGGGCGACCCGAAACTCGTCGATGCCTCCCCAGAAGTACTCCCGGTACGCCTTGGTCTTGGGATCGGCGAGGGTGAGGTTCTCGACGAGCATGGCCTTTCGGACGTCGGCCGGGTCCGCCGGCACCCAGCCGTAGCCGGGCACGTAGAACTCGGCCCAGCAGTGCTGGTAGGTCGTGATCTCCTCCTCGGGGGCCTTCCCGAGGCGGATCCCGAAGATCTCCCGGGCCGGAACGCCGGCGGCCCGGCAGAGGGAGATGAACACGGAAGAGATGTCCGTACACTTGCCCCCGGGATCTTTGAGGAGGGCGCAGACGTCTCCCTTCCCGCAGCCGACGACCTTCGGATTCCGGTACGTGTTCTCCGCCGTCCAGTCGTAGATCGCCTTCGCCTTCTCGAGGACCGACTTCTTTCCCGCGGTGATCCGGTCCGCGAGCTTCTTCACCTCGCCGTCGACGGGCCCGAGGCTCGTCGCCTTGAGGTGCTGCGAGAACTCCGCTCGATTCCAGGCGGCTTCGGCCTTCGGCAGATCTCGCCGGAGCACCTCGCGCCGTTCCACCGCGAAGGAGAGCGTGAGCTTCCGGCTGGGCGCGCCCTTGGGCCACTCCGCGTAGAGTATCGACGTTCCGTGGGCCCGGTCGGTCTGGACGCCGGAGGAGGCGAAGTCTCCGCCCACTCGGACGTCCTTCACGACCTGATCGGCGTCCGAGAGCGGGTACGGGATCCAGAGCCGCGTCTCCTTCGCCCGGTCCTGGGCGGAGAGGTCCACCTCGAGGGTGACGAGGCCGGAGCGCGATTTGGCGTGCGCGGCGGCGACCGCGGCGAGCAGGCAGAGGGCGGCTGCGAAGACTCTGGACATGGCGACTCCGATCGGCCCGTTCGCTCGGCGAGGTGGCGGAGCGAACCTGTTCGAGAAGACGCGGGTACCCTACGTCAGCGCGTCCCCACGGCCAAATCGGATTATCCGAGGAAAGGTGAGCCGGCGATCGGCGGAGGGAATGGGAGGCGCCGTCCGGGCGCCTCCCGGTGGGTCAGGTCCCTCGGTTGCAGCAGTCCCCCCCGCACCCGCCGGCCGGCTTCCCTTCGGCGCGCTTCGGGCCGGGCACGCCGGGTCCGGAGGCGAGGAAGCGGGCCGGATAGCCCAGCCGGGTGATCCGGTCCGCGAGCTCCTTCGGGTCGGCGGCGCCTTCCTCGTACTCGACGGTCACGGTCTTCTGGCTCAGGTTCACGTCGACGGCCCGGACGCCGGGCTTCTCCGTGAGGGCCTTCCGCACCCGCGCTTCGCAGCTCCCGCAGCTGAGGCCCTCCACCTGCAGGAGGACCCTCTGGGTGGGAGTCGCGGCTTGCGGCGTCTGCACGGGTTCCGCGCCGGCCCGGACCCGGGCGGCGGTTCCGACGGCGGCCACCGCGGCGACGGCCACGATGACGGCGACAGGCAGCACTCTTCGCATGGGATTGTCCTCTCTCAGCCGGAGACGGCCGCGCTGGCCGGACGCACGACCCGGTCTTCCTGGACCAGGAGACCGTCGGAGATCCTCAGCACGCGCCGGACGTATTTGGCACATTCGAGGTTATGGGTGACCATGACGATGGTCATGCCCTCGCGGTTCAGGTTCGTCAGGAGGTCCATGATCTCGGCGGTGGTCTTGGTGTCGAGGTTCCCGGTGGGCTCGTCCGCCAGGAGGACGGGCGGCTCGTTCACGATCGCCCGGGCGATGGCCACGCGCTCCTGTTCGCCGCCCGAGATCTGGCTCGGCAGGCGACCGGCCTTGCCCGCGAGCCCCACTCGCGCCAGCGCCTCTTCCGCCATCCGCCTCTTCTCTCCCTTGCTCTTCCTCACGATGGCGAGCGGGAGCATTACGTTCTCGGCCAGCGTGAGGTAGGGAACGAGATGGAAGCTCTGGAAGACGAAGCCGAGGAACTCCCGCCGGAAGTCCGCGCGCTGCTCGGCGCCGAGCCCGTACACGTCGATGTCGTCGACGATGTAGGTGCCGGAGGTCGGGGTGTTGAGCGCTCCCATCAGGGAGAGGAGGGTCGATTTGCCGGAACCGGACTCACCCATGACCCCCACGAACTCGCCGGCGTCGATGGTGAAGCCGATCCCCCGGACGGCGCTCACCTTTGCGTCGCCCGTGCCGTACTCCTTGACCAGCTTTTCTGCTCGTATGTAGCTCAAAGTCCACTCCTATAGGGAGCGCAGCGCTTCGTTGGGATCGAGGCGCGCGGCGATGAGTGCGGGATAGGCGCTCGCGGCGAGGCCGAGGACGATGGAGAGGGCGAGGGCGCCGAGGCCCAACGCAGGGTCGAAGGGCACGCTAGCTCCGTGCCCGGCGTGACCTCCTTCGGCGAAGAAGGGCAGCAGCGCCTTGGTCGCGCCCAGGCCGCCGAAGTAGCCGAGCACCCCCGCCAGCGCCGAGACGATTCCGGCCTCCAGCAGGACGATCCGGATGACGTGGCTCTTCCGGAAACCGATGGCCCGAAAGATCCCGATCTCCCCCGTGCGCTCGCGGACGCTCCCCATCATCGTGACGAGGACGACGAGGCTCCCCACCAGGATCACGACGGCCGAGATCCCGTAGGAGAACTTCTTGAAGTGGGCCAGCGTCTCCATGCGCCCCTTCACGACCTGCTGGATCGCCATGACGTTGGCGCCCGGGAGCACGGCCGAGATCTGCTTCACCATGTCCTCGATCGGGCAGTCCTTGCACATCGCCGCCACCTCCGCCATCGAGACGCGGCCCGGCTTGTCGAGGAGGAACTGGGCGGTGCCGACGTCGGTGAAGACGAGGCTGTCGTCCTGGGAGCCGGTGGCCTCCAGGACTCCGGTCACCGGCACGTCCCAGCCCCCGAGGGTCAGGGTGCTCCCCCCGCGGGCCCCGAGGACCCGGGCGGCCTCGGAGCCGAGGATCACGCCCTTACCTTCGGGGACCGTGCCCTGGACCTTCCACCACGGCTTGAGGACCTTCGTCGCGCGGAAGTCGACGCCGGCCAGGAGCACCTTCTTCGACGAGATCTCCACCGGCCCCAGAACCACGGGACCCAGGGCCGCGACGTTCCCGGCGTTCGGGATCTTGAAGACCTTCTTCAGGTCCTCCTGCCGCAGCTCCTGCATCTCGAAGGAGACGCCACCGAGGGAGAGGCCGCCGTAGGAGAGCGAGAGGTTCTCGGTCTTCGGGACGACGAGGATGTTCGCCCCGTACTGTTCGAGCTTGTGGTTGATGTCTTCCGTGATCGCCGTCACGAGGCTGATCAGGGCGACCACGGTGGAGACGCCGATGAGGAGCCCGGCGAGGACGAAGCCCGCCTTGGCCTTCCGACGCCGGAGGTTGAGGAGCGCGATGTCCCTGAGTGTCATGTCATCCCGCCTTGGAGAGGTCGAAGTAGCGGCGGCCCGCCTGGACGTCCGCCACGCGGATCACCAGATTCGCGCTTCGCACCTCGTGCTTGAGCGGCGACGGGTTGCAGCCGCCATGGACCTGACCGATCTCGTTGATGGCGAAGGTCCGGTTGCAGTTCTGGCAGACCATCACGTCCCCCGCCTGCTTGTATCCCTTCCCCGAATGCCAGCAGGCGTCGCAGGCGTCATAGGCAGTGTGCATCGCCCCGTCCGAGCCCTTCACCGCGTAGTAGCGGACCGCGACTCCCTGGGCCTCCAGCTTGTAGAAGCGAGCCTTCCCGTCCGAGAACTGGGCGACCGGCAGGGAGATCTCTCCGCCGGCGGCCTCCGCCACGGTCGGTCCGGTGGGGAGCCCCACTCCGCGCCCGGCGACGAAGTAGTAGGCCCCGGCGAGGACGAGCACGGCGGCGCCGATGCCGGCCGCGAGGCCGAGCCCCTTCCGTTTGGGCTTGGCGCCTCCCAGGACGGCGGTTTTCTTTGAAGCAGTCTTCCCATCCGACATCTTCACTTCTCCTTCATGAGGGGCAGCTTACCTGCCCTGGAATGTTTGACCGGTCGCAGCGGCTTGTCCAGTGGTCTGCCCCGGAGACCCGGGCGGGCACGCTACCGACGGGCCGGCCTTCGGATCACAGCAGGGAGGTCGCACCCCAAGGAGGGCGAGGAGCGCGCCTGCGCTCACGAGCGCCACGGCGAGAAGAATCTGCAGCAGCACGCTCTTCGTCTTCGAGGTCATGGCTCCCTCCTCAGGGCAGGACTCGGCGACGTCTTTTCAAGAACCGGGCCACACTTTACCGCGACCCTGTTCTGCCCGGGAGACCGGCTCGGTTGCAGCCGGGAGCGCGGGCGCCCTGAAGAATAGTCTCCAGCCTTTGCTCTCCAGGAGCTCCCGGGGAATGGCGGCGCAGTTGATCGCGACGAAGGGCTCCTCGGCCCTGGAGCTTCCGTGATGGATCGCGCGGGCCACGAGCTCCTTGCCCGTACCGGCCTCCGAGTCGGCCACCTTCTCGATGAGCCGGAAGACCGCCTGCATCTCAGGTGAGCCGCCGATGAGGTTCTCGAAGCCGAACTTCCGGCCGACCTCCCGCCGGAGTCGCACATTCTCCGTCTCAAGGCTTCGAAATCGCAAGGCTTTAGGAACCGTGCGCTTGAGCTCGTCACGATTGTAAGGCTTGCGGACGTACTCGAAGGCGCCGGCCTCGAGCGCCATTTCGAGGGTCCCGAAGGCGGTGACGACGACGACCTGTGTCCCCGGGGAGCACTCCTTGATCTTCCGGAGGAGGTCCATCCCGTCCAGACCCGGCATTTTGATGTCGGTGCGGACGAGTCGAAGCGTTTGGTCGGGGGAGCGCATCCCCGGGAGGGGCGGCGGGCTGTGTGAATGTCGACAGTCGTGTCGAATATTCCTCAGAGGCGGTCTCCGGCCGACCCGCCGCAAGAACTCAGGAGAGGTGGGCCGACCGGGGCACGAGCGGACGGCGCGTTGCGACAGGGCGGCGGACGGCGGTCCCGCTTCGGGCCAGGTGGACCGCGACCCTCGCGCAGGCGAAGGAGTGCCCCCGGAGGTTGGCCGAGGGAGGGAGGGCGGAGAGGTCCTTGGGCCGTCCGCACGCCGCGAAGCGGAGAGGACCATCGGACCGGACCTCTCCGGGGGCGAGGCGCTCGTCGGCGACGGCTCGAATCACGCCGGGCAGGAGCGCGGGGAGGCGGGGCTCCGACGGGTCCGCCGAGGCGACGAGGAGGCAGCCCGTTTCGAGGGCGGCCGCGCACGCCTCGGCGAGGAGCTCGGCGCCGGGGCCGACGGGAACCCCGAGGCTCAGGTTGATCAGGCGGCACCCCTCGGCGGCCGCCCGGAGGATCGCCCGGGCGACGAGGGAGGGGTAGGTCCGGAGTCCCTCGTCGAAGACCCGCACCGCCAGGATCTCCGCCTCGGGGAGTCCCTCCCGGAGGACCCCCGCCACCGCCGTCCCGTGCCCCGCCGGGTCGCGGAAGTCGGAGTCTTCCCGGATCCTCCCCGCCGCGTCCGCGTAGATCCGAAAGCCCGCCACCGCGCCCCGCACGTGCGAGTGCCAGGCGTTCACGCCGGTATCGATGACCCCGACGCGAAGTCGCTCCAAGGCCGGCGCCAGTCCGGGAGCCGGGGCGGCGAGCCCCGGCTCCGGGCTCCTCAACCTGCGAAGACCTGGTCGACGTCCGCGTCCGCCACGTCCCAGACGCCTCCGCCCGGCTGCAGCGCCTCCTCGTAGAAGAAGCGGGGCAGCCGGTCGTCCGCCGGGGTGAAGCCGGCCCGGCGGTTGAACTCCCTCTCCGTCAGGACCGCCTGCCGGCCGAGCTGGATGAGGTAGTCCGGCGCGAGGCTGCGGCCGGTCTTCGCCGCCACGGCCGCGACGAGCTCTTCCAGGCACCCGGGCGTCTCGGCCATCGGGACCGAGGCGAAGAGGCAGAGCCCCAGGGTATCCACCGCCGCCATGAAGGCCTGGAGGAACTCCGACATCTGGTTCTGTCCCTTCGGGTCGCCGGGGTTGTAGCTCGGGTTGGCCGGACTCGGGAGCGCGTTCCCGGCCGTGTGGTCGGCGCCCATGGGGCAGGTGGCGTAGGTCACCCCGGTCCCCTTGAGGACGCGGGGGTCATAGGCGGCGAGGCCCTGCCCCTTCACCTGGGGCACCCGGGCCACGCCGAGGGCCTTACCCGTGTCGCGGCAGCCGTTCCCGATGAGGAGCCCTAGGGAGTCGTCCCGCCGGATGGACTCCAGCACCTCTACGACGCGGCGGCCGTCGCCCCAGGGGATCTTCCCGCCCTCCATGGCGACCCCCACGGCTGCGCCGATCTCCATGGTGTCGAGGCCCAGGTCGTCGCAGGTGCGGTCGATCCGGGCGATCTGGTCGGGGTCGCCCACGGCGCAGTTGCTGCCCGTGAGGACGATCGTCTCGTACTCGAGGCCCGAGGTGACAAAGGCACCCTGGGGGTCCGTGTACACCTGGGAGCAGTGGATCACGCACCCCGGCATGCAGCTGTGCTTCGTCGTGGCGCCCTTCCGCTCGGACATGATCTTGGCGAGGGCCTCGCCCCCGATGGCCGCCTGCTTCTCGAACTGCCCCGTCGAGAAGTTGCGGGTCGGGAGGCCCCCCATCTCGTTGATCATGGGGACGAGCAGCGCCGTTCCGAGGGCCTGGAAGCCGCCGACGAGGGGATGGGCGAGGACGCCCTGGGTGAGGGCCTTGGCGGCCTTCTTGAGGCCTTCGGCGTCCGCGATCGCCGCCCCGGCGGCCCCCTCGTCGTTCACGGCGATGGCCTTGACGTTCTTCTTGCCCATCACCGCGCCCATCCCGCCCCGGGACGCGGTGCGGATGAGGTCGTCCGGCGTCGTGACGCAGACCGACGCCGCCTTGAGGCCGCGTTCGCCGGCCGGCCCCACGAGGGCGAAAGCCGAGCTCGGATACTCGGCGCGCAGTTTGCGAACGGCGTCGTAGCTCCCGAGGCCCCAGAGGGTCCCGGCCGGCCGGACCGTGGCGCCGTTGCGATCGATGGAGACGACGACCGGTTCGGAAGCCGCCCCTTCGAGGACCACCGCCGCGATCCCGAGGCGCGCGAGCTTCTGGGCGGCGGCACCTCCGGAGTTCGCCTCCTTGATCGTTCCCGTGAGGGGGCTCTTCGCGCCCACGGAGAGGCGCCCGGTGTTGGGGACCGGAGTCGCCGCCAGGAGCCCGGGAGCGAGCACCAGCTTGTTCTCGCGGCCGAGGGGGTCGGCCTTGGGAGGGACCTCGGCCGCGACGATCGCCGAAGTGAGCCCGCGCCCGCCGAGGTCGGCGAGGGAGGAGGGGACGGCCTCCAGGGCCGCGGTGCGCGACGAGAGGTCAATGCGCAGAATCTGGGACATGCTCTTCTCCTTCTAGCCAGGGTGAAGTGCAGCTCTTCTCACGGGAGCCGTGGAGCAGGAGCTCCCTCAGTTCGCCGGGTGCGACCAGGCTCAGGCGCCCGTCGCGGAGGAAGAGGATTCGGTCGAACTCCTCGAGCCCCACCGGCCGGTGCGAGATGACGAGGAGGGTCCGGTCCGCGAACGCCTCCCGAAGGTTCGTGCGGATCCGCCTCTCCGTCTCCAGGTCGAGGCCGGAGAAGGCCTCGTCGAGGACGAGGATCGAGGGATCCTGGAGGACGAGCCGAGCGATGCCCACCCGCTGGCGCTGGCCGTCGGAGAGGGCGAGCCCCCGCCCGCCGATGACGGTATCGTAGCCGTGGGGGAGCGAGAGCGCGAGCTCGTGGAGCTCGGCCACGGCGGCGGCACGGAGCACGGCCTCCCGCGGGGCATCGGCGCGGGCGTAGCGGACATTCTCCTCCAAAGAGGCGTGGAGGAGAAAGGGCTCGGCTCCGGCGTAGCCGAGGCCCGGTCGTCCCGCCCCTTGTCCGCCCCCGGTCTCCACGCGGCCGCCGGCGGGAGCGCGGAGCCCGAAGAGGAGCTGCACCAGGGTCGACTTGCCGGCCCCGGACCGGCCGAAGATCGCGGTCTTCTCCCCCGGCCGGAGGGTGAGGCTGAGGCCCCGGAGCACCGGCGCCTTGCCCGGGTAGGCGAAGGTGACGTCCTCGACTCGGACCTCGCCCGCCTCGAGCTCGGCCGGGGGCGCCCCGCCCGGGTCGCCGCCGGCCAGCGGCGTGTCGCCGGTCCCTGAGAGCACCTCCCCCACCCGCCGGAGCGAGACCCGGCCCTCCTGGAGGCTCCGGACGAGGCCGAGGAGTCCCCGGGCGGGCCCGTAGAGGCGGCCCTGGTAGAGGACGAACGCCACGAACGTGCCGAGGCCGATGGCGCGCGTCTCCAGGAGCCTCCCCCCGAGCACGTAGATCCACGCGAGGCCGAGCGTCAGCGCGAGCCCGGGGAGCCCGGCCGCCACGGTGTCGAACCACTGGAACGCGACGACCCGATCGGCGAGGCGGGCGTTGAGCGCCGTCAGTCGCCCGAGCTCCGCCTCCTCGGTCCTGTGGAAGCGGATCTGGCGCAGCGCGCCCAGCCGCTCCGCCAGGAAGTGGGAGAGGGCCGCCATGAGCCCCCGGATCTCGCCGGTACGGGCCTCCACCGGTCGCCGAAACCACCCGCTCGCGGCCAGGGCGACCGCGACGCCTCCGAAGCTCCAGAGCGCGAGCGGCGCGGAGAGGCGCACGAGGATCCCGGCGGCCACGACGAGGAAGAGGAGGTTCTGCACGCCCCCGATGAGCGCGTCCAGCAGCAGGGCCTGGACCTGCGGGGCGTCCGTCCCGAAACGGCAGAGGAGGTCCCCGTGACGGAACGCCTCAGCGTGCTCCAGGGGTCCCTCGAGACACCGGCCAAAGAGCCGCGCCCGGAGCTCGTTCAGGAGGTCCGCCGAGAGCCTCGTGTGAACCAGGCGCACCGCGGTCCCGAGCAGGAGGTCCAGCATCGCGAGCGCGACGAGCGCCGCGGCGATCGCCGGGACGGCCGCGAAGTCTCGGCGGGTGGCGACGGCGTCGACGAAGGCCTTTCCGATGAGGGGAGAGGCGAGCGAGGCGGCCGAGCCCGCGAGCCCCACGCCAAAGAGGACGAGGAGCCGCCGCTCTTTGCCCCGTAGGAGGCCGAGGAACGGGAGGATCAGGCGCAGCAACGGCGCTCCTCCTCCCGAAGCTCCGGCGCGCGCGCCCAGACGTCCGGGTAATAACAGAGGAGCGCGCCCTCGCAGAGATTGGCGGCCCCCCGGAGCTCGACCACGGCGTCGCGGATCGCCTCGGGCCCTTTGCCGGCGAGGGCCAGGCGCCGGGCCGCGGCGGCGAGGCGGACCGACCCGACCTTCCGGGCGAGCGAGGCCTCCCGCCCCACCACCTTCAGGCTTGTGACCCCGAGCTCCAGGAACCGGGGGAGGGCGCAGAGCCCGCAGGGCCCGAGCTGGTACCCCAGGCTCGTGCGGCAGCCGCAGTTGTCGAGGGTCCACTTCCAAAAAGCGTAGCGCTCGCGAAGCGCAGGCGGGAGGGCCTCGTTTCCCTCGGCGTCGTCCACGCAGAAGGGGCCGGCGCCGTGGGTCGTCGCGCAGAGGCCTTCCTCGAAGACGCAGCCGTCGTTCAGGAGGAAGACCTCGGTCTCCAGGCCGGGCGCCGAGGCGACGATCGCCTCGATCTCGGCGAGAGTCAGGTGGCGCGGGAGGATCACCCGCGAGATCCCGACCTCCCGGAAGAACGCCGCGGCGGAGCCGTTCGTGCAGGCGGCGAGACTCGAGAGGTGGAGCCGCGCCCCGAGCCCGGCCTCGGCGAGGGCGAGCAGGAGGTCGAGGTCGGCGACGATCAGGCCGGCGACGCCGGTCTCCGGGAGGAGGGTCCCGGCGAACTCGACCAGGAAGGGGACGGAGCCCTCCGGGTACGAGGGGGCATTCACCGTCACATAGACGGGGAGGGGACCCGCCGAACGGACCGCCTCCCGCAGGTCCTCCAGTCCGGGGACGCCGGCGGAGAAGGGATTGCGGCGGTGGACCCACGCCGCTCCGAAGCGCTCGGCCCAACCCGGAGGCGTGAGCCCGCAGTAGAACTCGTCGGCTCCGGCCGCCCCCAGCGGTCCGACCTCGCTCGAGTGGCGGAGCGGGGCCAGGATCTTCACGGCGCCGGCCTCCGGTGCACGACGATCCGATCGGCGTGGGGCAGGTACCCGGCGGCGAGCGCCTCCGGGGCCTCGTAGAAGAGGGTGTTCCCGGCGCGGAGGAGCGGGAGCGGGGTGTCGGGCCGCCTCTCGGGGAGGGCGCCGGTCCGGCATGGCTGGGCGCAGCCCGAGGCGAACGCTCGCGAGAAGGCGCCCTCGTCCGCGGCCGCCGAGGCCTTGAGGAGGCAGGCACGCCCGGACGCCGCGAAGACGTACGGAAGGTGGAGCGTCCGCTGCAGGCGCTCGCCGCCTTCTCCGAGAAAGCCGCCGTCGAGGTCCGGGTCCGTCTCGACGGCCGTCGCGCCGAGCCGCCGGAGGAGCTCCCGCAGATGCCGGCCCCGCTCGCCCGCCCCGTAACCCGGCCTCGCCTCGGCCGCGAGGCGCGGGTCTCGGAGCCCCCGGTTGAGGAGCCTTCCGCCCCTTGGAGGGAGGTCCGGGTAGCGCTCCCGGAGGAGCCGCAGGACGCCCCAGTCGTTGAAGACGACCGCCGGCGCGAGCCCTTCCGTCGCGAGCTCCGCCAGCAGGCGGTCCACGCGGGCGAGCCCCCCCGGGCGGACGAGCGGCGTGAGGAGCACCGCCTCGAGCCCCCGGTCCCGGGCGAACGTGCAGAGGCACGACGCCTCGGCCGCGGAAGGGAGCCGTTCCTCGCAAAACTCCGAGCCGAAGTAGACGGCTGTGAGCCGCCCGGCAGGGAGCGCACGGCGCCATCGCGGCCCGCACCACGACCTCGGGTCTGCCGGGACCTCCCCCGGCACTTCGAAACGGAGCGCGTACTCGAGCTCCCGGGCCACCATTCTCCTCAGCGTGTGGTGAGGCGGATCATGTCCATGCCGTCGCTCGCCATCCGGAGGACCTTCAGGGACTTCAGCGTCTCGGCGTCGAATACGGTCATGGTGTAACCCCCCGCCATCGAGTATACCTTCTTCCCGTCGCTCGAGATCGAGATCGCGAAGTTCGTCCCCTCCTCGATGGGCGCGTGTTTGAGGAGCTTCCCGGTCCCGAGGTCGAAGACCACGAGGTCGTCCATGTTCCCGTACGCCTTCTTCCCGTCCGGCGAGAGGGCGAGGCCGTAGACCATGGCGAAGTCCTTGAGCGGCTTGTCGACGACCTTGCCGGTCTTCGTATCGATGAAGAGGGCGCCCATGGAGGTGGCCGTGTAGTACGGCGCCACGGCGACCCCGCCGTTCCGGTCCGCGTTGGGCCAGAACGGCAGCGTGTTCTTCCCTTTGTCGATGAGCGGCCTGACTTCGACGACCTTCAGCTCCGGACCGGAGACGTCGAGCCGCACCAGGTCCTGCCCGATGGCGTAGAGGGTCTTCCCGTCCTGGATTCCGATCAGGTTTCCGGAGCCCCAGGGGACCTCCACGCTCCGGAGGACCTTCCCCGTCTCCAGGTCGACCTCCGCCACGGCCGGTGGCCGGATCGCCACCTCACCGCCCCGGGTCGCCCGGAAGAGCAGGTGCGCGTAGACGGTCTTCCCATTGGCGGAGAGGACGAAGCCGTAGATGAGCCGCTCCCAGCCGTCGCCGTTCACGTCGATGCTCTTGACGAGCTTGCGCGCGGCCAGGTCGATCTTGTGGAGCACGTGGCGGTTGGCCGAGACGTAGAGGAACTTGCCGTCGGCCGACATGGCGGAGTCGCGCAGCCACCCCTTCGCCGGGATGTCCGCGACGATCTCGTCGGTCGCGCCATCCACGACCTGCACGACGTCATAGCCGATGTAGAAGAAGGTGTCCCCGGCGACGCCCGGGCTCGACCACGCGAGCGCCAGCCCTGCCACGGCCCCAAGAAGAGAGAGAGCCCCTCGGTTCATGTGTGTCTCCGTTGGTAATCGGTTCTCGGTTATCGGTTCTCGGTTTTGAGACCCGAAGACCCGAAAATTCACGCCTTTGTTCATCCGGCTGTAGGTTCTCGTTTCTCGGTAGCGGCTCTCTGTTCTAACCGATAACCGACAACCGATAACCGAGAACCGCTTCTATTCGTACTTCAGCTTGCGGAAGTCCCGGGAGATGATGGGGCAGTCCTCCTGAAAGTTCTTCTGGTTCGTGAGCCCGTCGGGCACCTGGGCCGGCCACCAGCAGTCCCCCGCGCACCCCATGTAGTCCCGGGCGGAGGCCTGGCAGTTGCCGATGGGATACTCGGCGCGAGGGTTCGTCTCCCACCCCGTGTCGAAGATCGTGGTGCACCCCTGGGGCATCGCCGGCGGGCCTCCCATGGCCTCGGCGGTCTTCTCCTCCCCCTCGGAGAGCCGCTCGATGGCTTTCGCCTTTTCGTTCAGGGCGTTTAAGACCTTCTTTTTCATCTCTCTGCTCCTAAAAGGAGAGTCTTGCATTTGGGTCAGCTTGTTCCCCATGCCCACACCCCGGACACCCACCGCCGCCGTGCACCACGAAGCTGGGAACGGCGACGTCGCTTAAGGGCCAAGCCGAGCGTGGACCCACATACCAAGGTCGAACCAGCGACGGATCAACGCGAGAGCGCCTCCGGTTTGAACCCGGAGTGGTTTCTTCGTCCTCGCTCTCGCACCCCCCAACCTCCACAGCCGCGAACTATCACCCGCCGACCTCCGCAGCCCCGAACCTGCGCCCGCGTACCTCCGCGCCTCCTACCTCGGACGCCCCCGACCTCACTACCGTCGCCCCCCGACGAACGCGAGGACGGGATTGTCGGGTTTCCGGCAGAGCCTGGCGTACACCCGGATCCCGAGCTCCAGCCAGCGCCGGATGAAGGCGCAGGTGCCTCCCGGGGGGAGGCCCAGCGTCGTCTCCCGGAGGTGGTTCTCGTAGTGGCAGCCGCCGGCGCAGAAGCCCCGGGCCCAGCACGCCGAGCACGCCTCCCTCCGCGGCGCGGCCTGGGCGGCGAGGCGCGCCCGAATCCTCGCGTGGTCGATCCCGGCGTCGAGGTCGCCCACGCGGAAGGCCTCTTCTCCGGCCAGCCGGTGGCAGAGGAAGAGCCCTCCGCCGGCGTCCGCGGCGAGATAGCCGAGGCCAGCCCCGCACGGCGACCGCTTCGTGTCGCCCCGGTGGAGCCTCCCCAGGAGGTCCAGGAGGTTCGAGAAGGGCAGGATGCTTCCCCGGTCGGCCTCCTCCAGGAAGCGGTCGGTCAGGGCCGAGAATCCGGCGACGAGGGCCTCTTCGTCCGCCGACGTGGGCAGGAGTTCGCGGGTGACGGGGCTCGCCGGCGCGATCCCGACCTCCAGGAAGCCGAGGCCGAGCACATGGTCGAAGACCTCCGGCACCTCCCGCCACTGAGCCGGCGTGAGCGTCACCCGCGCGGCGGGCGGCCGGCCGAGCCGCTCGCGAAGGAGCTCGAGCCCCCGGAGCACCTCCGCGTACGTGCCCTGCCCGTCGGCGCGGCGGCGGTTGGCGTCGTGCACGCGGGGCGGCCCGTCGAGGCTCACGGAGACGTTGACCCGGTGTTCCCGGAGGAAGTCGACGAGCTCCGGCGTGAAGCGCGTGCCGTTCGTCGTCACGGACATTACGAGCCGCTTGCCCGCGGCGCTCGCCGCCCGCTCCGCCTCCTCCACCGCGGCAACGAGGGCGGGGGCGTTCAGGAGCGGCTCCCCGCCGAAGAGGACGAGGGTCACCTCCTCGCGCTCGCCCGAGGCCTCGACCAGAAAACGGCTGGCGCGGCGGGCGAGGCCCGGGCTCAGGAGGCGCGGCTCCCCACCGTAAGCGCCGCCGCCCGCGTAACAGTACGCGCACTGGAGGTTGCACGCCTGGGCGACCTCCAGGACGAGAGTGCCGAGCGGCACCGCAGCCGGGTCCGGTTCGCTCCACGCCCGCGTGCGCGCCGCGCCCGCGCTGACGAGGAGCCCGGCGTCCCGAAAGCCCTCCAGCACGCCCCGGTCCGGCTCGGAGACCGCCTCGAGGAGAATGGGCTCCCTCGACCGCCAGCGGGCCAGGGCCTCTCGCGCGTCGGGCTCGAAGGCGTAGAGGGCCGACTGCTCGACGGCGAGCAGCAGCGCGCCTTGCGCGGTGTCGAAGACCCGGTGGTCGGCCCAGGTGAGTCCCGTCACCGGATCCTCGGGATGAAGTCGGGCACGCAGACGGCCAGCTTCCCCTCGGCCTGGTAGGTCTGCCTGCCTTGCGCGTACCGGGCGAGGACCTTCACCCAGCCCGAGGCCTCGGAGTGGTACTTGCGGCTCGCCAGGGGCGAGTAGTCGCCGATGGGAATGTACGTGCCGTTCGGACCGATGCCGCCTACCCACTGGAGGTCGTCGTCGCCGGGGCGCGTCTTCTCCTCGGCCAGCCGGAAGCTCGCCGGCACCGGGCCCAGGGCGACGTCGTCCTTGGGGTCTTTCGCCTTGGCGCCCCGGGAGTACGCGATCGCCTCGAACTGGACTCCCTCGGCCGGGTAGTTGGGGCCGCCGGAGAGCCGGGCGCGGCCGGTGCCCGGCGAGACCGCGATGTAGTCGATCCTCGGCGCGAGCCGCACGGGACCGGCGTCGAGCCCCTTCACCTTGAGCCGGGCGGAGCCGATCCCGCTCGCGTCCGACACCACCTGGAGCTCCAGCGCGTTCGCGTTCACCCTCTTCGCCTTCAGGACCCGGACGGCGCCGCCCGTAAAGGACGCGTCCGCCGCCTTCACCTCCGGGAGGTTCGTTCCCTCGACCGTCAGAGTCGTCTTCTCGCCCTTCAACAGGAAAGCGGGTCGGACGCGCGCGACGCGCGGGGTGGAATCCTTGCGGATCCAGGTCGCGCCGGAGGTGCGGAAGTGGGGCGCGGGGAAGTGGTGCTCGCCCCTCAGCTCGCCCTCCGTGAAGACGTAGGCGCCCCGCGTCTCGAAGCCGTTGTGCCGGGTGCGGGTGCGCAGGGCGACGTCCCCGTAGAGCACGGCGTCGCCTTCGAAGTCCTCGGAGGAGCCGTCCTCGTACTCGAGCTTCCCCTTCAGCGTGTAGTCCCCGGCGCGCTGCGAGGCCGAGATGGCGGCTTCGCCCCGGTAGCTTCCCTTTCCGGGCTCCCGGCCCACGATGAACCAGCTTCCCTCGAGCCGGGTCGGGGGCGCCTGCCACGCTCGACCGTAGGCGTAGCTCCGGCCGAGGTAGCCGAGCGCCTTCTCCGCCTCCGGCCGCCAGTGCATCTCGCGCATCTGGAGGTGCACGGTGGGAGTGACGTAGTGGTGGAAGTCCCGAAGCTTGAGCCACGCCTCCGGGGTCATCCGGTAGGAGAAGACCTTCCCGGCGCTGTGGCAGCGGACGCAGGTGGCGAAGAGGTGGACCTGCTCGGGACCCTGAGGGACCTCCATCCGCTGCGAGTTGTGCTGGAGGCTCAGGTACGAGACCTGGCTCAACTCCGCCGGCGTGAGGAGCTGGGTCGAGCAGAGCTCCCTCAGGAGCGCGTCCATCTCGCCCTTGGCGAGCTCCATCCCGTAGAGCCGCTTCATCCGGTCGACGATGACCCACCACTCCTCGGGCGTCGTCCGGATCTCCTCCACGCGGGCGAGCTTCCCCTCGGCGGTGGGAGCGTGGCAGCCGGCGCACTTCTGCCAGACCAGGGACTCCTTCGAGAACGCGCCCGCGCTCCCGGCGAGCGCCGAGAACACCAGGCAGAGCGCGAGTCCCAGGGCCGAGGTACTCTTCATGTCCACTCTCCTGTTTCGTCCTTCGGCAGGCGGTGAGCCGCGCTGCCCGTAGAGCTTTACCGAGTCGTTTCGGCTTTCCCAGACTCCGCGGACGCGAGCCTGCCGTTTCCGAAGTTCGCCACGACGCCCTCTTTGGAGAAGGCGACGAGCCTGCCCGCTTCGCTCAGGGCGAGGGCGGTGAGCGGAGCCCGGTCGTCGCGCTGGCTCGCCTGGAACGTGGCGCCTCCGTCGGCGCTCTCCAGAAAGACGCCGTCCAGGGCGACCGCGTAGATCTTACCGCCCGCGGCGACCATGTCGGTGATGGAGCTCTTCACCCCGGTCTCCGACGCCCTCCAGGTCTTCCCGCCGTCGGCGCTGCGGTAGACGGTCCCCCGAAGGCCGCCGACGAGGACCGTCCCGTCGGGCAGCGAGGTGCCGGCCCAGAAGGTCCCTTTGTACCCGGTGACCGCGTACGTCCAGGAAGTGCCGTCCTCGCAACGGAGCACGGTGCCCTGCTCCGCGGCCACGAAGAGCGCGCCCTTGGGGCCGGGGAAGATCTTCAGCAGGTTCCGGTCGGTCTTGCCGCCTCCCGGAGGGGGCGGGAGCTCGACCTTCTCCCACGTCTTTCCCCCGTCCTTCGTGGCTACGACGAGCGACCAGAGGCCCACGGCCCACCCGTGCTCCCGGTCCTTGAAGTAGACGGAGAAGAGGGGCTGGTCCACCGAGGTGTCGGAGCGCTGGAGCTGCCACGTCTCGCCGCCGTCGGCCGTGGAGAGGATCACCCCCCAATGGCCCACCGCCCAGCCCGCCTTGTCGTCGACGAACGAGACGGCGGTCAGGGTGGATCGGACCGGCACCGATTTCGCCTGGCGGAAGGTCGCCCCGCCGTCGTCGGAGAGGAGCACGATCCCGTGGGCGCCCACGGCGACGATGCGCTTCCCGGCGCGGACCGCGCCCAGCATCATCGAGCGGGTCGCGGCGGGCGTGGGCTCGG
>JACRCS010000553.1 GCA_016218905.1 Deltaproteobacteria bacterium | reverse complement strand
GCGACGACGGATCCAACCATCCTCCGGCTCTGCTCCGCCCCCTTCTTCACCCGCTACCTGACTCTCCCTTCCCAAATACGGATTTCAAACAGGGGTCACTTCTCGCCGGCGCAAAGGGGTCAATTCTGGCCGGCCGCGGGGGCCGGGGCGGCTTGCGAGCGCTTCAAGCGCTTCACGGACGCGATTGGACGCCGAGATCTCACGGGGTCTTGCTCCTCGTCTGAGCACTGTCCACCTCCCGGCAAGAGGGCCCGGAATTGGGCAGGCTCATGCTAGCCAAGGTGCACACAAATGTCCAGCACTATGCGATTTTGGGAACCACCATTGACACCCGAACTTATGCACCGGGGTACTAGCGTGGGCGCTCCCTTCGCGCAAGGATAGAAGAGTCGGGAGGAGAAAGTTCTGAGCATGGTTCCGAAGAGGGCAAGTGCAGAAGACCATCCGGAACCCTGTCGGCACCGCCGTGAAGGACGAGTCGAACGGGCCGTGACGGGCGGGCGGCGGCGGACTCCTCGCGGACTTGAACCGAATGTGCAATGGGGGATGCTCGCGTGCAATGGGGGACGCTCGTGCAGAGGAGCGTTGCACTCCTCCTCCCACCGTTGAGGGCCTCGGGGGCTGGCCTTTCTCAGGATCTATTCGGTCCAGGGCGCACCACGGGTCGCGCTTTACGTGGTGCTACTCCCCACGCACCTGCGGACACAGCCCGGGGGATTCGATGATGCACTGACGGATCGTGAGTTCACGCGCACGACACCCCTCGTTCAGGCGACGAAACCGGCGCGTCGCCGGTCACCGCCACGGGCTGCCGACGCGAGCCCAGTAGGGCACGGCCCTCGCGCTGCCGCTACCGAGTGAAGACCATAAAGATCGCATGACACTGTAAGGCGTCATACGTACAGGATAAGGTGATGCGGAAGGTCAGAGTTCGGAACCCGCAGATCCGGTCTGTTGGGTCCTCGGACCGGGGCGAAGCGGGCGCGGTGGGCGGGGGGTTCCGGGGATCGGGTGGGTGAGCGGGGCGGGCGGCGTGGGAGGCTCGCGCGAACGCGGATCCGGGGCCCGAGCGGTTTCGTTCCATTACCACTCTGCGCCGAAGGGTCGAGGAAAGGGGGATTCGCGGCGGCGACCACGGCGCGCGGCCCCGCCCTGGCCGAGCGTCGCGAAGACGCTTGTGTGGCCTATTTCCTGAAGAATATGATGGGCTCAGATTCTACAGGGAGGCCGCTATGCGAACCGTCACCGCCACCGAGTTGGCTCGCAACCTGCGGGCCGTCCTCGACGCCGTGGAGTTCCGCGGCGAAGAGGTTGCCGTGGTGCGAAACCAGCACCCGATCGCCCGCATCGTCCCCGGGGCGCCCCGGATGACGGCGTTGGAAGCCATGGCCGATCTCTACCGAACCCTGTCCGACGACGCGGCCGCGACCTGGCTCGACGACGCTCGGCGCGGAGGCACGGGCACTCTCGACGAGGCGCGCGATCCATGGGGTTCCTGAGATACCTGCGTTTGGGTCGAGGTCGAGCGGGGCCGCCCGGCCCCGGGGGATGTCGCGTCGTTCGCATCGAGGGTGACGTGGGTCGCGAGCGCGGTGAAGGAGGTCCGCCTCGCGGACGGCGACGGACTCCTCGCAGACTTGACCCGTGGCACGCGCGTCGCCTCCCTCACCGCGGCCCTTCGAGCATCTCCAGGATCTCTTCTCGGCTGTAGGCCTTGAGGAGCCCGGGCTCGTCCTCGGCGACGACGTCCCGGAGGAGGGCGCGCTTGCGCTCGATGATGGCCGCGATCTTCTCCTCCAGTGTGCCCTCGGTCACGAGCTTGAACACCTGCACCCCCCGGGTCTGGCCGATCCGGTGGACGCGGTCGGTGGCCTGATCCTCGGCCGCCGCGTTCCACCACCGGTCGTAGTGGATCACCACGGAGCCGGCCACGAGGTCGATGCCGGCTCCGCCCGCCTTGAGGCTCGCCAGGAAGACGCGGCAGTCGGGGTCCTCGTGGAAGCGCTCGATGAGCTTCCCCCGGTTTCGGCTCTTCCCCGTGAGCGCGGCATAGCCGACGCCCTGGCCCTTCAAGTGGCGCTCCATGATCTCGATCATGCCCAGGAAGTGGGTGAACACCACGACCTTCTGCCCGCTGTCCAAACTCTCCGAGAGGAGCTCCGCGAAGAGGTCCCACTTGCCCGAATCGTGCCGCTCGTAGCCCTCGACGGTCGGCTGCAGGAGGGCCGGGTGGTCGCAGATCTGCTTCAGAAGGCTCAGCAGGGCGAAGACGTGCACGTAGGGCACCGCCTGATCGACGTGGCCGAGGGCTGCCAGGAGGTCCGGGGAGCGGCGGCGGAGCGCCTCGCGGTAGAGCCGGACCTGCTCGTCGGAGAGGGCGCACGTGCGCAGGTCCTCGATCTTGTCGGGGAGCTCGTCGAGGACGCTCTGCTTGAGGCGCCGCAGGGTGAAGGGCGAGACGAGCCGCGCGAGCTCCGCGCGCCGCCGGCTCCGAAGGCCCGGTTCGGCCGGAGCCTCGTAGCGGGCGAGGAACTCCCGGTCCGACCCCAGGTAGCCGGGAACGGTGAGGTCCACGAGCGCCTTGAGGTCGGTCAGGCTGTTCTCCACCGGAGTTCCTGTGACGGCGAGCTTCATGCGGGCCTCGACGTCCCGGGCTGCCTCGTGGGCCAGCGTCGAGCGGTTCTTCAGGTGCTGGGCTTCGTCGAAGACCGCCAGGGAGAAGGGCGCCTCGGCAAAGAAGGGGGCGTCGTTTCGCAGCACCCCGTAGGACGTGAGGACCACGCCGCCGGCCTTCCACGCCGCCTCCAGGTCCCGCTCGCCCCCGTGGTGGAGAACCACGGGCATGCCGGGGGCGAAGTCTCGGAGCTTGGCCGACCAGTGGCTGAGCACGGTGGCGGGGCAGACGACCAGGAAAGGCTCCTCCACTCCGGCGTGCTCCCGCAGGTACACCAGGAGCGCCATCACCTGGTGGGTCTTGCCGAGGCCCATGTCGTCGCACAGGAGCCCGCCGAGCCCGTTCTCGTGGAGGAAGACCAGCCACTCCGCCCCTCGGCGCTGGTACGGGCGCAGGGTCGAGGCGAGGCCCTTGAGCTCGGGCAGCGCCCCGGCGGGGGAGAGGTCCAGGAAGCGGCGCAGGTGCTCGGCCGGCGCCTCTTTCCCCGCGACCGTGACCGGCGCCTGCGCTCGGCGGCTCAGCTGCAGGCACTCCGCCCGGCTCACACGAAGGCCGCCGCCGGGTTCCAGGGCGCGCCCCTCCCAGGCGTCGAGGTCGCCCAGGTCGGGGGAACGGCAGTCGAGCCAGCGATCCCCGACCTCCACGAACGCCTTTCCCTCCGCCCGGGCCCGCAGCACGTCTTCCAGGGACACACTGGAGCTCCCGAGGCCGTAGCGCACCGAGATCCACAGCCAGCTTCGCTCCAGGGCATGGGCAAAGACCTCCACCTGGTCGACCTGGCGGTGCACGCGGAAGGGTTGGTCCGCCGCATCGAGAAGGTACGAGGCGCCCTCCACGTCGGCTAGGAAGGCCGGGACCTCCGGCGGGCCCACGGTGGCGACGACCCCTCCCAGGAGCCGGCGGGCGAGAGGCTCGGGCTCCGCGAGGCGAGCGAAGACGCGCGGCTGGGGAAGATAGACGAGCTTGCCGAAGCGAAAGAACTCGCCGCGAAGGGGGTCGAGGAGGAGGCGGGGCGAGGTCGCCTCGGAGGCGGGCACGGCCAGCCGAAGCGCGAGCCCGCGGCCCTCCTGCGATTCCACCCGGCAGTATGCGTCCAGGGGCTCCAGCCTCACCGGCAGGCGTCCGCCGGCGACGGCCGAGGGCTCGGTGAGCTCCCGCACACGTTCCACGGCGGGGGCCGGCACGGCAATCCGGAGAGCCGGCGACCCGTCTCGCCTGTGGGCGGTGAGCCAGTAGGTGCCGGAGTCCGCGTCCACTGCGTCCGAGAAGAGGGACCCCGTGGCCCCGAGCTCCCGGAAGCCATGGTAGGCGAGGCGAAAGCCCGCGGAGCCCTCGAGGAATTGGCGCCGGGAGGTTACCCCACTCTGGGCGAAGGCGAGCTCGTCGGGGGTGAGGGTCATGCGGGCGAGGTTCTCGAGGGCGGAGCCTC
>JACRCS010000531.1 GCA_016218905.1 Deltaproteobacteria bacterium | reverse complement strand
GGACGTTCGTTTCATCAATCCGTTCATCACCTCGGCAGTCAACGCCCTGAAGACGATGGCAGGCATCGAAGTCACCCGCGGCGCCCCCTTCGTGAAGGGGTCCTTCCAGGCGCTCGCGGACGTGAGCGGCATCATCGGCCTCGCGGGGGAAGCCAAGGGCGCGGTCGTCCTCTCCTTTCCTTTCGCGCTGGCGCGTCGCATCTACGAGGCCATGACCGGCGACCACGTCAAGGACGGCGATCCCGCCATCGCCGACGTCGTGGGCGAGATCGCCAACATGGTGGCCGGCGGGGCCAAGGGAGCCCTCGCCGAGGTCGGCATGAACTTCCGGATCAGCGTGCCGAGCGTCGTCGTCGGCAAGGAGCACTCCATTACCAACAAGAGCGACGCTCCTTGCCTGATCATCCCCTTCCAGCTCGGGAGCGAGACTTTCTGGGTCCAGGTGTCCCTCAAGCTTTCGGCCAACGGGGGTTGAACCTGCGTCCAGTTGTTCCTGTCGCAGCAGAGGAGAAGGCCATGCTCCAGTGGGAACCCTCGATGGAGACGAAGGTCTCCGAGATCGACCGACAGCACAAGGATCTCGTGAAGCGCGTCAACGACCTCATCGAGGCGATGAGGGCCGGCAAGGGCCGTCAGCTCGTCGGTGACGTGCTCGTCTTCCTGGGAAAGTATGCGGTGCAGCACTTCGGGACCGAAGAGGCGCTCATGCAGAAGCACCGCTACCCCAATTACGAGGCGCACAAGGGCATCCACGAGGCGTTCAAGAAAGACTTCGGCAAGCTGGCCCAGGAGTTCCAGGAGGGCTCGCAGAACCTGTCGCTCACGATCGCCGTCCAGCAGCGCGTGCTGGACTGGCTGAAGCGCCACATCCTCGAGACGGATCAGGAGCTCGGCCGCTTTCTCAAGACCTGTGGCGTGAACTGAGGCGGGGGGCCTACGCGTTGAACTGATTCATGGCCGGGCCGATGCCCTCACGGAGGACCGCCTCCACGGCGGAAGCGGCCCGTTCGACCACCTCGCCGAGCACGCGTTCCTGCTCGGAATCGAAGCGCGAGAGGACGTACTCCACGACGTCCTCTCGCCGTTCCGGGCGACCGATCCCGATCTTTACCCGCGCGAAGTCTCCCGTCCCCAGCGTCTCCACGATCGAACGCAGGCCGTTGTGCCCTCCATGTCCCCCTCCGGGCCGCAGGCGGATCCGGCCGAAGGGAAGATCGAGATCGTCGTGGATGACGATCATCTCGGACGGCTCGAGGCCTTGGAGGCCGAGAAGCTCCGCGACCGCCCTCCCGCTGCGATTCATGAAGGTCTGGGGCTTCGCGATCAAGACGGCCGCGCTGCCGAGCTCGGCTTCGACCGCCGAGCTCCCTGCCACGGCCCTCCAGCCCGTGCGCCCGGAGCGCCGTGCGAGCTCGTCGGCCGTGCGAAAGCCGACGTTGTGCCGGGTCTCCGCGTACCGGGGACCGGGATTGCCCAGTCCCACGACCAGTCGGATGACGATCTTCGGCTACTCGGCGGCCGGTCCCGCCGCGGCTTCCCCGCCCTCTTCGTACCCGGAAGCCCCGATGACCGCACAGACCGACAGCCTCGAGTCGGTGAGGATCCTCACGCCCTCGGGAGGCGTGAGGTCGCCCACGTGAATCGAGTGGCCCGGACGCAGCTCGGTGACGTCCACGGCGATCGCCTCCGGAAGCTGGTCCGGAAGACAGGCGACGACGACCTCGCGCAGGGTCACCTGGAGGATGCCTCCCAGCTTGACGCCGGCCGCGGTGCCCTCGATCCGCATGGGCACGCTGGCGTGGATCATCTTCGTGGGATCCGGCTTATAGAAGTCCACGTGGACGAAGGCGCGCCGGACCGGGTGGACCTGAAGGTCCTTGATGATGAGGCGGGAGCCGTCCAGGTCGTGACCGGAGGCGCGAACCCGAAGAAAGACGTTTCGGGCCGCGGAGGTGGACAGCGCCTTGACCAGGTCCTTCTCCGTGAAGGAGATCATGACCGGCTGCATGCCCGGTCCGTAGACGATCCCGGGCACCTTTCCCTGGGCGCGCAGCTTTCGGGCCGCCCCCTTGCCGGCCGCCGGCTTGGGTTCGACGGCGAATTCGACTTCGGTGTGCATCTCGATTCCTCTCCTTTGGCTCTCTTCGGAAGCGTAGCCGCCGGGCCGGCTGCTTCGACTCTCGTCGGCAACCGCTGACCGGCTGATTTCTAGGTAAAGAGCGAGCTCACCGAGCCGCACTCGGTGATTCGCCGGATCGCTTCGGCGAGCAGCGGAGCGACGGAAAGGATTCGGATCTTTCCGCACTCCCGCGCCTCTTTGGCCAGCGGCACCGTGTCCGTCGCGATCAACTCCTCCAGCGGGGACTCCACGAGCCGCTGCACGGCCGGCCCGGAGAGGATCGCGTGCGTGCAAGCCGCATAGACCCGCCGCGCGCCCTTGTCGCGAAGCGCTCGCGCCGCGTTGGCGAGCGTCCCGGCCGTGTCGACCATGTCGTCGAGGAGCATGGCATCCTTGCCCTCGACGTCGCCGATGATGTGCATCACTTCGCTCACGTTGGCCTTCTCGCGGCGCTTGTCGATGATGGCGAGACTGGCGTCGAGACGCTTCGCAAGCGACCGGGCCCGCTCCACCCCGCCCGCATCGGGGCTCACGACCACGAGGTCGTCGCCGGGAAAACGTTTTCGGATCTGCTCGACGAGGACGGGAGCAGCGAAGAGGTTGTCGACGGGAATGTCGAAGAACCCCTGGATCTGGCCGGCGTGGAGGTCGACGGTGAGCACCCGGTCGGCACCAGCGACGGTGATCAGGTCGGCCACGAGCTTCGAGGTGATCGGCACGCGCGGGTTGACCTTCCGGTCCTGGCGCGCATAGCCGTAGTACGGGATGACCGCCGATATGGAGTTCGCGCTCGCCCGCTTGAGCGCGTCGATCATGATGAGCAGTTCCATCAGGTGGTCGTTCACCGGGGGGCAGGAAGATTGGACGACGAAGACGTCCCAGCCCCGGACGCTCTCCTGGATCTCCACGGCAATCTCGCCGTCGCTGAACGTCTTCACCACGGCCTGCCCGAGGGGCAACCCCAGTTGGGTGCAGATAGCCTCCGCCAACGGACGATTCGCGTTACCGGTGAAGATCCGAACGTTGTCCATGGGTGTCGGACTCCCCAAGCCGAATGGGCCATTTCAAGAGACGGGAAGGACTTCGAACGCCGCTCCGCCCGCGTCCGCTCCCGTCGCTCGGGGGCGGCCCGCTAGGTTGCTCGAATGGCTGGGGCGGGAGGATTCGAACCTCCGATTCCTGGAATCAAAATCCAGTGACTTACCGCTTGTCGACGCCCCAGCGCGAGAGCCGCGTCCCCTTTCGGGGAAGATCAAGAGAGGAAGGGAAAGCTCCCGGGCGGCAGGGTTCGAACCACCTCGACGAGCCAGCCCCGCGCGCTCCAGTCCATCGAAACGGCATCGTGAGCCGCGCGCGCGCTCTCTTCGTCGGGAAAAAGACCAAACGCCGAGGAGCCCGACCCCGACATGAGGGTCCCGGCCGCCCCGACTCTCCCTAGCGCGCTCAAGGCCTCGCCCACCGCAGGCTCGAGCTGCACGGCCGCCGGTTGCAGGTCGTTCCTGAGCCCCGCGGAGACACCTCCGAAATCAAAAAGTTGCATGGTAGGAGCAGGCTTGGGGGTTGTCAACTCCATTGTGAGCGCTGAGAAGACCGCGCCCGTGGAGAGAAAGGCGCCCGGGTAGACGAGGAGGAGCCAGAGCGCCGGGAGCGCAGGGAAAGGCACGACCCTCTCGCCGATGCCCTCGACCCAGGCTGCGGAGCGCGCGAAGAAGAAGGGCACGTCGGCGCCCACCTCGAAAGCGGCCGCGGCCCGGTCCTCCGCCGAGAGTTCCCGGCCGAAGAGGCGCTCGAGCCCGAGGATCGTCACCGCCGCGTCGCTCGAGCCCCCGCCGAGGCCGGCGCCGGCGGGGATCCGCTTCTCGAGGCGGATCCTCGCTCCTGCCTGGACTCCCGCGCGCTTCAGGTAGTATTTCGCGGCCCGATGGCAGAGGTTCTCCTCCGGCGCGCCCGCGGGAGCGCCGTCTCCGGCCAGGAGCTCGATGCGGCCCGGCTCTTCGAGGGACTCGACGGAGAGCTCGTCGAAGAGGCTTACGGGCGCCAGCAGCATCCGCAGGTCGTGGTACCCGTCGGGCCTCTTCCCGCAGACCTCGAGGTACAGGTTCACTTTGGCCGGAGCGCGGAGCCTCACTGAGAGCATCTGCCGTATCTCCCGAAGTCGCGACCTCCAGCCGTCACAGCGGCTCGAACGCCGACTTCTCCGCTCCGCAGTCCGGACAGGTCCAGTCGTCGGGAAGGTCTTCGAAGGAAGTTCCCGGACCGATCCCGCCCTCCGAGTCGCCCTTGGCCGGATCGTAGATGTAGCCGCAGACGGTGCACTGGTACTTGCTCATTCTCATACTCCTTGCGGGTTGGCTTGAGCTCTGGGGGCGTAAGGATGACACCCTCCCCCGGAAGGCGCAAGCCGGCCGGCCGTTGCGGGGCGGAAGCTGCGCCGCCCGGTTCCCGTGTGTTACATTGTCGCTATGAGCAGCACGACTTCCACTCCTTCTACGGAAGGCCCGGACGACCTCGAGCTCCTCGTCTCCACGCTCCCGGCACACCTGCAGCGGCTTGTCCGGGAGCTGCAGGCGGATGCCCTCCTCGAGCTCGTCCTCGATCTGGGACGGCCGGCACAGGCGCGGTTCCTGGAGAGCTCGGTCGACCTCTCGCCCGACCCGGTCACGCGTGACGACCTGGACCACGTGGCGGAGGAGGTCGGCGAGTTTGGCGCCGACAACCGGGCCGGCATCGAGCGCACGCTTCACCGCATCTCGGCTCTCCGAAACCGCCGTGGAGAGATCGTCGGCCTGACACTCCGGGTCGGGAGGGCCGTTCGCGGGACGATCGACTTGATCCGCGACCTCGTGGAGAGCGGTCGCGGGATCCTCCTCGTCGGCCGTCCCGGCGTGGGAAAGACGACCATGCTCCGAGAGACCGCCCGCGTCCTCGCGGACGAGTTCGACAAGCGGGTCATGGTGGTCGACACCTCCAACGAGATCGCCGGCGACGGAGACGTCCCCCACCCAGCCATCGGCAAGGCGCGACGGATGCAGGTGCCCCACCCCGACTCCCAGCATGCGGTGATGATCGAAGCGGTGGAGAACCACATGCCGGAGGTCGTCATCATCGACGAGATCGGGACCCTGGCGGAAGCCGTGGCCGCCCGCACGATCGCCGAGCGCGGCGTCCAGCTCGTCGGGACCGCCCACGGCAACACCCTCCAGAACCTCGTCACGAACCCGACCCTCTGCGACCTCGTCGGCGGAGTGCAGACCGTGACCCTGGGCGACGAAGAGGCCCGGATCCGGGGCACCCAGAAGACCATCAGCGAGCGCAAGGGCCCGCCGACTTTCGGGATCGTCGTGGAGATCGCGAGCTACGACGAGGTCGTCGTACACCGGGACACGGGCCTCGCGGTGGACGCACTCCTGCGGGGTGAGGATCCGGAGGGCGAGCGGCGCCTTCGGACCGAGGCGGGGAAGATTCACGTGGAGGAGGACCGCGCCGCGGCGGCCCGTCCCGCCGCCGGGCCGGAGCGAAAGGGTCCGACGCGCATCTACCCCTACGCCCTCAGCCGCGATTCTCTGGAGCGTGTGATCCGCGAGCTCGACATCGAAGCGCGTGCGGTGGGCCGGCCCGAGCAGGCGGACATGATCCTCGCGCTCAAGTCCCGCACCCGCGACGCCCGCCTGGAGCGCCTGGTCGAGGAGACCGGCGCCAAGCTCTACTGGATCAAGCGAAACGGCACCGCTCCGATGCGGCGCGTCCTCCAGTCCGCATTCCACATCGTGCGCGGCCTCGAGGAGGAAGAGGCAGCCGAGGCCGTGGAAGAGGCCGAGGCCGCCGCGGCCCGCGTGCTGGAGGAGGGAGTGCCCGTCGAGCTCACCCCCCGAAGCGCCCCGCTCCGGAAGCTCCAGCACCTCGTCGCCAGCCGCCACCAGCTCCCGGCCGAGAGCATCGGGCGGGAACCCGGCCGCCGGCTGGTGATCCACCCGGGGTAGGGGCAGATCGCCCAATGGGACCTATGGGACTCATGGGAACCATGTGGTGAAGGAGAGGTCCCTCTCCCCGGAAGCTCGCCGGGCGTAGCCGCCTGGAGTTGGCTTTCCCACCTGTCTCATACGTCCCATCGGTCCCATTGCCCCGATGCCTCGGATCGCGGTTGAAAGCCTGGGGCTCTCCGGGTAAAAGGTTCCACCGGAATCACGAACCCTGGGGAGATCTATGAAGAACGTCCGTAACTTCTGCATCATCGCGCACATCGACCACGGCAAGTCGACGCTCGCGGACCGCCTGATCCAGGCTTGCGGCGCCATCGAGGACCGCGAGTTCCGGGACCAGATCCTCGACTCCATGGACATCGAGCGCGAGCGCGGCATCACGATCAAGAGCAACACGATCTCGCTCCAGTACAGGGCCCGCGACGGCGAGGAGTACGAGCTCAACCTCATCGACACCCCCGGGCACGTGGACTTCTCCCACGAGGTTCGAAGATCGCTCCTGGCCTGCGAAGGGGCGATCATCGTAGTCGACGCCACCCAGGGAGTCGAGGCCCAGACGGTGGCGAACCTCTACCTCGCCCTGGAGCATGACCTCGAGCTCCTGCCCGTGATCAACAAGATCGATCTCCCCGCGGCCGACGTCGACCGCGTACGGGAGGAGATCGAGAAGGACCTGGGAATCGATGCGAGCGAGGCCATCCCGATCTCGGCGAAGAAGGGCGTCGGGATCGAGGAGGTGCTCGAGGGGATCGTGACGAAGCTCCCGCCGCCGGTCGGCGATCCCGAGGCGCCGCTCCAGGCCCTCATCTTCGACGCCTACTACGACCCCTACCGTGGGGTGGTTCTCCTCTGCCGGGTCCGCGGCGGAACGCTCCGGCCGGGCCAGCCG
>JACRCS010000089.1 GCA_016218905.1 Deltaproteobacteria bacterium | reverse complement strand
GACGACCGAGCCCTACGAGGTCAAGACGATGGTGAGCTTGAACCCCATCATGGTCGACGCCACCGGAATGTGCGGGGCGTGCCGGGTGACCGTAGGCGGCGAGACGAAGTTTGCCTGCGTCGACGGGCCGGAGTTCGACGGTCACCAGGTCGACTTCGACGAGCTCACCCAGCGGCTGAGGGGCTACCTGGAGGACGAGAAGCGCTCCATGCAGATCTACAGTGAGCACCGCGGCGCCCACAGCTGCTACACGTGACGGCGGGAGAGCGCGCCGCCGACACCATGTTCCCCGATCTCGCTGACTGCGCCGCGGGGCGCAGCGACTGAGCAGCCTGCGGAGGCCCCATGTCCCCCAAGAACGAGCGTCCCCCCCGACAGCCGATGCCCGAGCAGGAGCCGACCGTCCGCGCGCGAAACTTTGACGAGGTGCCCCTGGGGTTCACGGCCGAGATGGCCCAGGCCGAGGCCTCGCGCTGCCTCCAGTGCAAGAAGCCGGCGTGCCGTAAGGGCTGTCCGGTCCAGGTACTCATCCCTGACTTCATCGCGCAGGTGTGCGAGGGCAACTACGCCAAGGCGGCCCAGGTTCTGAAGGAGAAGAACAGCCTGCCCGCGGTCTGCGGTCGGGTGTGCCCTCAGGAGAGCCAGTGCGAGGAGTACTGCGTCGTCGGCAAGAAGGACGAGCCGGTCGGCATCGGCCGCCTCGAGCGCTTCGTCGCGGATTGGGAGCGCGACGTCGGCGGAGTGTCCGTTCCCTCCCTCCCGCCCGCGACCGGCAAGCGGGTCGCCGTGGTCGGTTCCGGGCCCGCGGGTCTGACGGTGGCCGGCGATCTGATCCGCAAGGGGCACGCGGTGACGATCTTCGAGGCCCTGCACAAGCCCGGAGGAGTCCTGGTGTACGGGATCCCCGAGTTCCGGCTCCCGAAGGCGATCGTCCAGGCCGAGGTGGACTATTTGACGTCCATGGGTGTGAGGATCGAGACGAACGCCGTGATCGGCAGGATCCGGACGGTCGAGGAGTTGCTGGGTGACGATGGCTTCGACGCCGTGTTCATCGGCGCCGGTGCCGGTCTGCCGAACTTCCTCCACATCCCGGGAGAAAACCTGAACGGCGTCTACTCTGCCAACGAGTACCTCACGCGGTCCAACCTCATGAAGGCGTATCTCTTCCCGGAGTATGACACACCGATCCTGCGCGGCCGGCGCGTGGCCGTTCTCGGGGGCGGGAACGTGGCCATGGACTCGGCCCGAACGGCGCTTCGGCTCGGCGCCGAGGCCTCCATCATCGTGTACCGGAGGGGCCGGGAGGAGATGCCCGCGCGTGTCGAGGAGGTCCATCACGCCGAGGAGGAGGGGGTCGAGTTACGGCTCCTCACCAACCCGGTGGCCATCCACGGCGATGAGCGCGGGTGGGTAAAGGGGCTCGAGTGCGTGGCTATGGAACTGGGCGACCCCGACGACTCGGGCCGGCGAAGCCCTCGGCCGATTCCTGACTCCAACGTCGTGCTGGACGTGGACGCGGTGGTCGTCGCGATCGGGAACTCCCCGAACCCCCTGATCCCCGCGAGCACGCCCGCGATCCAGACCGCCCGGAAGGGGACGATCGTGGTCGACGAGGCGACGGGCGCCACGACCCTGAAAGGCGTGTACGCGGGTGGGGATGTGGTGACCGGTGCTGCCACGGTCATCCTCGCCATGGGGGCCGGCCGTACGGCTGCGGATGCCATCCACGAGTATGTGACGGGTTCCGGGTAATGCTGCAACGGCACGTGCCGCGGCCCCGGGGACTTCTCGGAGCGCGGGCCGGCGGCCTTGGCGCGATGCTCAGGACGGCCTGGCCGTTTCGAGCGGGCGTAACCGGTCGCCCGCGGGGTCCCCTCCGGCGCCGCAGGATCGGCGGATTCCCTGGCATTCCTTGACGGCCGACGGCGGGTGGCTCGGGCTCATCTGCCCTCGTAGGTGGTGACAAAGCCGCCTGCGCCGCGCTTCGAGGACCCCGCGGGCGACCGCAGGCGAGCTTGACCGCTTACGCCCGTTTCGAGCGTCATGGGAAACCTCTCCCGAGGCCACCCAACTCTACGGATCCTGCCCGCCGGGGGGGAAGGACCCGCCGCGGCCTGTGGGGGAGGAGTCAAACCGTTGCTGCAGTGAGGACAGGATTCCGGCTCCATCGGCACGACCACGAGGGCGGCCCCAAAAGGGCCGCCCTCGCCTCGCCTGCAACCTTCCCCTCGTGCGGGTCTTCGCGCGGGGAGGTCGATTCTCGCTCGATCAGCGTTCTGTGGACCGCGCGCCTTCGTGCGCGGTGTCGAGGGCGAGGGCGGGGCGCATTCGCCTTCATCCCGCCCTGTCTGCCCACCTTGGCCTCCGGCACTGCCGAGGTGCATTGTCCCCGGGCGAAGTCGCCGCGTGTCCCTGGTGTGCGGGGAGAGACTCTCAGACTGCGATCACCAGGCCCCGACCTTGCCGGCATTGAAGTACGCCAGCGACGGGTAGACACAGGTCACCAGGCCGACGCCGAGCGTCCACCAGCCGGTCATCTTGAGAAGGCTCAGGCCGTCTCCAAAGTTGCCGAGGCCCAGAACATAGAAAAACGAGAAAAACGTTATGGCGAACAGGAGCCACAAGGTACCAAATTGCGGCACTTTTGGAAGTTTCTTGCCGAGTATGTTGTAAAAACCAAGAGAGATGATCAGAAACATTACAGAAAGTGGAAAACACATCCATCCAAGTGGCTGCAGAGCTGCAAATGATACAAATGGATTCGCCGGACTTGCCGCTGAAACCCCAGCGGCAGCGAGGCTTGCGTTGACTGGATTGTACATGGCACTGATTCCAGCCGCGAGAGCTATATACGCTACTGCAAATCCTAGAACAGTAGCCGCAACGCACGAAGAGACAGTTTCGCCGAAACCATCATACAGCCCTTTCGTGGCAATGATAAGAGCCATGATCAGGATTATTACACCGATTGTCAAATTCAAGGTCCCAATTCCTGTTGCGGAATACGCCAACCCGAGCACCGGAACGTTCGGCTGCCCAAGGATCGGGCTGAACGCAGTGATGACCTGCGCCATCGTCAGTCCGTTCACTGTCAAGAGGGCACCCACCAGGAAGAGAACGATGTACACCATGTTTGAACCTCCTCTTGGAATTGAGAGTCCTGCTCGTCACTTCCGATCCAGTCTCAGTACGTCAGTATTCCTGCCACTCTGTCGTCACCTCCCTTCTTCGATTCCCACCCCTCATCGATAAGCAACTCCGCTGCCCCCGGTGTCCCTGCCATCCGATGCGGAGACACGGGCTTCGCGACCTACGCCAAACACCAACCGTCGGTCGGTGACGGGTGACCTCCGTGTCGGTGTGCCGACGAATCCAAGGTGAGCCCGCGCCGGGTCTCGAACTTCAGCCCGATGGAGGGGTCTGAAGAAGCGGCGTGGACGCCCAACCCGGAGTGCAAGAGAAATTGCGGCCGGGAAAGACTTCGCCCTGTCCGGTCACCGCGTCACGACGCCCTCCGCGTCTCCGCCACTCCGCGATGACCAACTCGCACCATCGACCCCCCGATCGCCGCAGAGGTCGAGCCCGGGCCGACACGGGAAACAAGCAAACGCTGTACCAAATCGAGGCCATGACAAAAATAGCTGTTTAGACGATGATTTTTAGCGCCGAAGCGAGCTATTGGCTGCGAAGTGATGTCTGCGCAACGTACAATAGAAACGCGTTTTGTCGCAATATGAGACTGGAGGTGACGTGCGGACCCCAAGTTGCGCCACCCTTGTGTAAGACAGTACTTGCCGGGGACGGGACGGCACCCAGGGGGACAATGCGGGAACCCCCGGCAACTCCGAGCTTGGGAGACGGGCGAATGTACGCCTGAAGGGGACGTGAGCAGCGCGGCCGGGTCGCGTCGGCCGCCGGACGCGCACGACACGGTGGAAGATACTGCAACGCGGGCTCGGTCGGAGCGTGGTGATGGAGGGGTGGGTCTCGTTTTGGGCTGAGGGGACGAGGGGGTGGCAGCGGGGTACCGGATTCCTGGGTGCGCCGTGAGGGAGGGTGGGTTCGCAGACGAGGGCGGGGCGCGGGGAGGCGCTCCGCCCTCTCTCTTGCCGAGAGTGAAGGCCCCCGGTGTCACGCCGCCTTGACCGCGCAGTTCTTCTTCTTGCCGGCCCTCAGCAGGATGGTTCCGTCGCGCACGTCGGTGGGGCCGATGCGGAGGTCGATCGTGGTGACCGGCTCGCCGTTCACGTAGGCGCCGCCCTGCTCGATCAGGCGCCGGGCCTCGCCTCGGCTCTTGGAGAGGCCCGCCTCGGCGAAGAGCACGAACGCCTCGATCCCCTCGGCGAGGCGTCGGGCAGAGACCTCCAGGGTCGGCACCGACTCCAGGTCACCCCCTCCTCCGAACAGCGCCCGACTCGCCGCTCGTGCCTTCTCGGCCTCCGTTTCGCCGTGGACCAGTCGCGTGACCTCGAAGGCGAGCGCTTCCTTTGCCTGCCGCAGATCGGCGCCGGCCAGAGCGCCCAGCCGCCGGACCTCGTCCATGGGCAGGAACGTGAACAGGCCGAGGAACCGGCCCACGTCCGGGTCCTCGGTGTTGATCCAGAACTGGTAGAAGTCGTAGGGGCTCGTGCGGGCCGCGTCGAGCCAGACCGCACCTTGGGCGGTCTTGCCCATCTTGGCGCCGGAGGAGGTCATGATCAGGGGAAACGTGACGCCG
>JACRCS010000532.1 GCA_016218905.1 Deltaproteobacteria bacterium | reverse complement strand
GGCTGGAAGCGGAGCGCCGGCCCGGAGCGACGGGGCGGCGGCGCCCGGCGCCAGACGCCGGTAAACGTACGTGTCCTCGAGGAGGGCCGGCGCGAGCCCTTCCATCATCCCCCAGACCGTCTCCGCGTATCCCAGGAGGAGGTAGCCGCCGGGACGCACGGTGTCGCGCAGCTTTCTCATGACGTCGCGGGACACCTCCTCGCGGAAGTAGATCAGGACGTTCTCGCAAAGGACGAGGTCGGCCTCACGCACCGAGGCGGGAGGCGGTCCGGTGATGAGGTTGTGGGGCGCGAGCTCGACGAGGCTCGCGGGGCGCTGCAGTCCCTTCGCAGCGAGATGCACGCGCTGCACGAGGAGATGCAGACGTCCCAGGAGGAGCTCAAGTCCGCCAACGAGGAGCTTCAGTCGACGAACGAGGAGCTCCAGTCGACGAACGAGGAGCTGACGACGGCCAAGGAGGAGATGCAGTCGATGAACGAGGAGCTCCAGACCGTCAACGCGGAGCAGGCCGCGCGGATGGAGGAGCTGACGCGGGCGAGCGACGACATGAAGAACCTCCTCAACGGTTCCGACATCGCCACCGTCTTCCTCGACGGCGACCTCAGGGTCCGGAGGTTCACGACCTGCGCGAACCGCATCTTCAAGCTGATCCCGGGCGACAACGGACGTCCGCTCACGGAAGTCGTCAACGTCCTAGTCTATCTGGACCTCGCGCGGGAGGCCCGCGAGGTGCTGCGCACCCTGGTCTTCTCCCAGAAGCAGGTCGCCGCCGAGGGCGGGCGCTGGTTCGAGGCCCGAGTCCTCCCGTACCGGACCGTGGACAACCGGATCGACGGCGTCGTGATGACCTTCGTCGACATCACCCAGACCAAGACGCTCGAGGCGGAGCTGCGTCGGGCGGCGTCGGGCGAGGCCGCCGGACCCCGACAGGTCCCGGACGGAGCGGCCAGGTGAGGAAAGGGCATCCTACCTCGGACCGCGAGGCCGAGCAGCTTCGCGCCCGGGCCGAGGAGCGTCTCCGGGCGCGGGAAGAGGCGGCCTCTCCACGCACCGGGAACGAGGCGGACGCTCTGCGGCTCCTGCACGAGCTCCAGGTCCACCAGGTCGAGCTGGAGCTCCAGAACGCCGAGCTGGAGAGGACCCGCGACGAGTTCGAGGCCACGCTGGAGAGATACACCGACCTCTACGACTTCGCAGCGGTGGGCTACCTCACCCTCTCCCGGGACGGCGGCATCTACTCCGCCAACCTGGCCGGGGCCGCCCTTCTCGGCGTGCCGCGAGCCCGTCTGCTCGGACGCCGGTTCGGGGTGTTCCTTCCACTCGCCCAACGCCCCGGCTTCGACGCTTTCCTCAGCCGGACGCTCGCAGACACGCAGCGGGAATCGTGCGAGGTGACGCTGGAACCGAACGGAGGCGGGAAGCGCGTCGTCCGGGTCGAGGCAACCGCTTCGCCGTCGGGGATGGAGTGCCGCGCCGCGCTCCTCGACGTGACCGAGCAGAGGGCTGCGTAGGCGGAGATCCGCCGGATGAACGAAGGGCTCGAGAGGACGGTGGCGGAACGGACCGCCGAGCTCGAGGCGGCCAACGCCGAGCTGGAAGCATTCGTGCAGAGCGTCTCGCACGACCTGCGGGCCCCCGTCCGCGCGGTCTCGGGTTTCTCGCGGATCCTCGAGGAGGACTTCGCCGACCGGCTCCCCCCGGTCGCGGCGGATTACCTGAGGAGAATCCACGCGGGGGCGCAGCGGATGGGAGCCCTCATCGACGACCTCCTCCGCCTCTCGCGAATCGGGAAGGCCGAGCTCGAGGTCACGCGGGTCGGTCTCGCCGGCCCTTGCCGCGAGATCCTCGACGAGCTGGCCGCCGGCTCGCCGGACCGTCGGGTCGAGACCGTCGTCGCCGCGTCGATCCCCGTCCACGGGGACGCCCGGCTCCTGCGCGTGATGATCCGGAACCTCCTCGAGAACGCGTGGAAGTTCACGGCGGAGGAGACCGCCGCGCGGATCGAGGTCTCCTCCCGGCTCGACGCGAACGGCCAGCGGGAGACGGACTTCAGCGACAACGGCGCCGGTTTCGACATGACCCTCGCCGGAAAGCTGTTCGTCCCCTTCCAGCGGCTCCATTCCGCGGATCAGTTCGCCGGGACCGGGATCGGCCTCGCCATCGTCGATCGGATCGTCCGGCGGCACGGAGGCTCCGTTCGCGCCGAGAGCGTCGAAGGCGCGGGCGCGGTGTTTTCCGTCCGGCTGCCGGCGCCCCGGGAGGAGGGTCCGTGAGCGAGACGTCGATCCTCCTGGTGGAAGACAACCCCGACGACGAGATTCTGGCCCGCCGCGCGCTGGACCGTTGCGGGTTCGGCCGCGGCCTGGTCGTCGCCGACACGGGCGAGGACGCCGTCGACCTCCTGGCCGGGAGGGGGTCCGCCGCTGGGCTGCGACCCGCCATCATCCTCCGGGACCTGCGGCTTCCCGGGATCGACGGGATCGAGGTGCTGCGCCGGATCCGCGCCGACGCGAAGACCCGGGCGCTCCCCGTGGTCGTCCTTTCCTCCTCGCGAACGCCGCAGGACGTGACGGCCTGCTACGAGGCAGGCGCCAACGGCTTCGTC
>JACRCS010000530.1 GCA_016218905.1 Deltaproteobacteria bacterium | reverse complement strand
TCGGCTCTTCTTCATGCTTGCCGTTTTCGCCGCGGGTTTCCTGTTCGTGGCGCGGGTCCTCGTCGTCGCTGCCGCGTGGATCGCGCCCACCGGGAGAATCGGTCTCTTAGACAGGCTGCGAGACATCGTTCACACCTTCGTGCCGTTTCAGTTCTCGGGGACCGTCGTTCTTACGTGCTTCCTGGTTCCGTTGGGTGTGCTTACAGCGAACCGGCATTACGGGAGAAATCCGTCCGGGGATGACGTACCGAACCGCACGCTGAACGCGTTCCTGCGCGTTGCGGCTCGGCTGCCGTCGAAGAGCCTCTCCGAGCTTCTATTTGAGGCGCAACAGAGCGGCGAGGCACTTCTGTTCACCATGAAGAACCGGAAGGTCTACGTCGGGCACATTCTCAGTTTCTCGTTAGCCCACGATGCCAAGGATTTCTCGATCCTTCCGGCGCATAGCGGGTACCGCGACACGGAAACCCTCAACGTGCACCTCGAGAATTCGTACCAGCCGACCCTAGACTTCATGGACAGCCTGAATCGCGATGAGGACGAAGCCCTTGCGAAGGCTGAACGGGCTCTCGCTCTCGAGCTCGTCCTGAAGACCGATGAGGTCGCTACTGTCTCGCGATTTGAGGCATCACTGCTTCAAGAGCACGCGACCAAGCGCGATACGGCCAAGCGCCCGGACGAGAGTTCGTCAAGCCTCCGCAAACCCAGCCCACGTTGGCCGTACCGACGCCCGAGCTCCACGTCGCTGCGGCATAGACGAAGGCCGCGAGCCTAGCCCTTCCGAGGCCAGCGAGTCCGGTCGATCCCCCCCCTACTTACGCCGCTCCCGCCCGGTAGCAACCGGTCGGTTATGAGCGCGAATCCGCTCTATTCGCATGATGGCGCTTGACACGCCGCTATTGTGACGCCATATTTACATGTATGAAGAGCGCCACGAAAACGGCAGTCGGTTACATCCGGGTCAGCACGGAGCGGCAGGCGTCCGAAGGCGTCTCCCTCGAAGCGCAGCGGGACCGGATCGAAGGATGGGCGACCGCGAACGGGCTCACACTGGCGGCCTGCTATGTCGACGCCGGGCTCTCCGGCGGCCGGGCCGACAACCGGCCGGGCCTGCAAGCGGCTCTCGTCGACGCCTGCAAGCGCCGCGCGCCGCTCGTCGTCTATTCCCTCTCGCGGGTCGCCCGGTCGACGAGAGACGCCCTCACGATCGCGGAGCGCCTCGAGAAGTCCGGCGCTGACCTCGTCTCCCTTTCGGAAGCGATCGACACGACCTCGGCCGCCGGGAAGATGGTCTTCCGGATGCTCGCGGTTCTCGCCGAATTCGAGCGGGACCTCTGCTCCGAGCGGACGACGTCGGCTCTCGCGTTCAAGCGCCGGCAGGGCCTCCGGATCTCGGGGAAGATCCCTTACGGCTTCCGCCTCGAAGCGGGTGCCCTCGTCGCCGTCGAGGAGGAGCAGGCCGCTATCCGCTTGATGGTCGACCTCCGGGAAGGCGGACTCTCCCTCCGGGCGATTGCCGAAGAACTGGAGCGACGGCAGATCAAGCGGCAGAATGGCGCCCACGTATGGCCGTCAAACGTCGTCCTCATGGTCCTCCGCCGCGCCGCCAAACTGCGGGAAGCCGCGTGATGTCGCGCGAAGTCTCCGAGAAGCTCGACCAGCTCGCGGAGCTCCTCCGTGGGCTCCCGCCCGAGCGGGTCGGCCTCCTCCTCCGCCCGAGCGAACGCCTGACCGTCTATCTCACGCCTCAGCAGAAGGACGACATCCGGGCCGCGGCCGAGTTCTACGGCCTCACGCTCTCGGGTTTCGCGGTCCGGGTCCTCGACGCGATCGCCACGGCTCACCGGGAGGCGCGCCGGAAGTGAAGGCGAACCCCGGCCTCTCGCAGCTCCCGGACGGACGCTGGCGGTTCCGCCTGTATGCAGCCGGCCGGAAGGACGGGCCGCGGAAGCAAGTCACACTCCCGAAGGGAACGACGCACGTCGACGCGCTGAGGCTCTACCGGGCCGCCGTCGCTCGAGCCGCGGCGATGTCCTCTCGTCCCGTGCCGCGGCGCCTGACCGTGAAAGCGGCCCTAGAGGACTACCTCGCGACGAGAACGGCGCGGCTCGGGGAAGGGTCGGCGCGGAACTATGAAATCTACTCTCGCCTTCATCTCGTCCCGTTCTTCGGAGAGAAGCCGCTTGACCTCCTCCGCGCGGCCGACGTCGAGGCGTACCAGAAGGCCCGCACCGAAGAGCACGCCGCGCCCGGCTCCGTGAATGACGAGACCTCGCTCCTCCGCTCGATGCTGCGGAAGGCCGTCGCGTGGAACTGGATCGAACGCGACCCGCTCCCGGCCGGCTCATTCGAGCCGCTCCCGGACGAACGCGGGCGCGTCGATTTCTTCGCGCCGGAGGAATGGCGCGCGTTCATCGCTGCCGTCCTCGACGACGTGAGACCGGCATTCCGCGCGCTCCTCTACAGCGGCTCGCGCTTGAACGAGGTCCTCTCCCTCACCTGGGGAGACG